>JBGTLW010000344.1:0-6474 GCA_041743835.1 Phycisphaeraceae bacterium
TGTCGTCGCGGAGCATCGCCTCGGACACTTTGCGGTCCGCGTCCTGCCGGGTGGCTGCGAGGGCTGCGGGCAGGTACGACATCGACCAGAGGTCGCCATCCTGCATGACGATCATCGTGGTCGCGGCCCGGAGTTGGCCGAGCCTGAGCATGGCCACGTCCTGCCGCCCCGCCATGGCTTCGTGCAGCACGAGGTGGGCGTAGAGGTCTGCCTGCTCGTACATCACATCGACGGGGGTTTCACCCTGGATTTTCGTGGCCCAGTCCGCGGCCTCATCCAGCCACTTTGCTGCTTCAGCGGGTGGCGCGGGCTCTGCGGCTGGCGGTTCTTCCGCGAGGTGGGCAGGGGCCAACAGGCCCACGGCGAGCACAAGCAAGGCAACGGGTACTCGGAGCCAGTGACGGAGATGTGGCATGGTGCAAGTCCTCGGGGTTGCGGGTAGTTTACCGCAAGATAGCTGGATCAGATTCACAGAAAGGGTTGGCTGTGCTGGTGTGGAAATTGATCCCGGGCTGGGTGATGATCCTGGTGCTGCTGGTCGGGCCCTACGCGGCCTTGTGCTACTTCTTCTGGCCATTCGCGGTGGCGTATCACCTGCTGTATTGGGTGACCGCGCTCATGTACCTGGGCTTCGGGTTTGTCTCCAGCGCCAGCATCACGCGGGAAGACCTCATCACCGCGGCCATCCCCAACCCGTTTTCATACGAAGATGAATGGGCGCAACGCAGGATCTTCTTCAACCTGATGCTCATGCCCGCAATCGTCATGGCGTGGACCCTGCAAGTCACCTGGGCACTCATCTTCCCCCCCCGGAAGTAGAACCGTGTGCATGAAGTGGTGGGCAGGCGTGATACGACCCCGCGCTCTTCATGGCCTGCGCTTCGCTTGACCATGGCACCAAGCATCACCGAGCCGCCTCGTCCCCGAGGCGGTCCGACGCGGAGACGCGTCGGCTCCGTCAACACGCGGGCATGGGACAATACCGGGGTCAGCGATTCGGCAAAAAGCCTAAAATCACGGGATGGAACTACCGTTGTCCGAGCCCGGCCCTGTGAAGAAGAGCTGCTGCACGCCGTCGAAGGAACAGGCCCCCGCCGCCGCGACCACCGCATCGCGTGATCAGGGCAAGCCCGCGGGCGGGGGTTCGTGTGTCGATCCGAGCGTGACGTCACTGACCCCGACGCTGGACACCATCACCTTTGCCGACAGCGGCTCGACCGAGGGCATGATCCGATTGCCCGGCGGGGTGTTTCTCATGGGGGCTGAGAACGACCGGATGTTTCCGGAGGACGCGGAGGGCCCGGTGCGGTCGGTGGAGGTGAAGCCGATTTACATTGATGCCACGACGGTGACCAATGACCAGTTCGCTGCGTTTGTGGAAGCGACGGGTTACAAGACCGAGTCGGAGAAGTTCGGGTGGTCGTTCGTGTTTCATACGCACCTGCCCAGCAAGTTTGCGCAGTCGCTCCGCAAGACCAACGCGGTGGTCGGGCTGGAGTGGTGGCTCGCGGTGCCGGGCGCTTGCTGGTGTCGGCCGTTCGGCGAGCGCTCGTCGCTTAAGGGGCTGGCAGACTACCCGGTGGTCCACGTCTCGTGGAACGACGCCACGGCCTACTGCCAGTGGGCGGGCAAACGGCTGCCCACCGAGGCGGAGTGGGAGTACGCAGCGAGGGGCGGGGTGGAGCAGAAGGTCTTCCCCTGGGGCGACCAACTCGAACCGCGTGGCAAGCACATGTGCAACGTCTGGCAGGGAAAGTTTCCTGAGAAGGACACCGCGGAGGACGGCTTCGCGGGGCCATGCCCGGCCGACGCCTACAAGCCCAACGGCTTTGGGCTCTACAACACCTCGGGGAACGTCTGGGAGTGGTGCGGCGACTGGTTCAGCGCCACGCTGCATCACGAGCAACTGCGTGCGTTGGGCTATCAATCCAACGCCGGGCCGGCCCACGAGCAGGGCCTCCCCCCGCTTCACAACCCCGCCGGGCCTGACCGCGGCACGCACAAGGTGCAGAAGGGCGGGTCCTACCTGTGTCACCGCTCCTACTGCAACCGCTACCGCACCGGCGCACGCACCGGCAACACACCGGACTCCGCAACGACCAACAACGGGTTCCGCTGTGTGCGGGATGTTTAGGATAGGGGGTTTGGGGTAGATGCGGGGAGTTGATTGTACGGAGGATCAACGCGGAGGATGAGGGGTGCTGAGGGGGAGGCCGAGGGATGGCGATCCCTCGGCTTTGGGGGGTGCTGGGGGATTGATGGGGCGAGTTTTTTTATTGACGGATGCCGGGTGGGGGTTGTAAAATCCACGCAGGTTTCACGGCGACGTACATATCGGGACCACTGGGATTGCAGGAGTTTTGGACTCGAACGGGTCATTTCGAGCTGGTTGAACACGCGGTTTAGTTGAGCGGAATTGCAAGGATGCAGCGGCGTCTGTTTGCGTGGTCTTGCTGTGGTGGGCACAGCGGGGCCGGTTTCGCAGCGTGTCGGTTCTGATGGGATGAATCGAGGAGAACACGATGGGAGCGAATCGATTTGGCCGTGAGGGTAGGGCTGACGCGTCGGCGTTGAAAGCGTGGACGGCGGTCGCCCTGGGGGTGCTGATGGTGTCGGGGATGTGGTGGATGAGTGCGTCCGCCACACCCGTCACTGAGGCACAGATTGGGGAGTCGGGGCCAAGCGCTCGGCCGGAGGCGTGGTCGGGCATCACGCCCGGCGACAGCCTCCGGCCGGGCGTCTTTTCAACCACAGCGCTGCCGAGCGACACCGACGCTTTCCCGATCGACGCGGTCACGTGGTCTGGTCGCCCCGCGATTGACTCTCAAGCGGCACAGACACCCACCGAGCCGGCCATCGAACCCCTCGCCATCCCGCTACCCACCGCCGGCTGGGCGGGTCTCATGCTGCTGATCAGCATGGGGATGTGGCGCAGAAACCATCTCCGCCGACTCGCGCAACACTGACCGACACGGCCTCCCGTTGCGTGCACACAAAACATCGTGTGCGGAGATAAGAAAAACCCGACCAATGGGGCCGGGTCGTGTGGGGTCAATCTTTTGTGGCGAGGGGTCGCATGCGGGGCGGGTGCTTACTCGTCTTCCACGCGTTCGATCTGCCAGTACTCGATCTCAAGCGGGGTGGCCCGGCCGAAGATGGTGACGATGACACGGACCTTGCCCTGGTCGGGGAGCAGTTCGTCGATCGTGCCTTCCATGTTCTCGAACGCACCCTCGCGGATCTTGACGTGGTCGCCCTTGACGAACTCCATCTTGACCTGGGGCTGTTCCTCGGGTGGCTTGGAGGCGATGAGCATCTTCTCGATCTCGGGGATCGACATGGGCGAGGGTCGGCCCGCGGTGCCGATGAAGTCGCCGACGCCGGTCGTCTCCTTGATGAGGAAGAAGATGTCCTGGGGGATGCGGCCATCGGCTTCGAGGCGCATCTCGACAAAGACGTAGCCGGGGTAAAGCTTGGTCTCGACGACCTTCTGCTTGCCGCCCTTGATGGTCTTGGTCTTCTCGGTCGGCACGAGGATGCGGTTGACCAAGTGCGGCTTGCCGGTGTTTGCGGCGTCGAAACCCTCGATCTTGATCTTGCGGAGCAGGGTCGCCTTGACGTAGCTCTCTTTGTTGGACGCCACGCGGAGCACGAACCAGTTGAAGCCGGGCAGGACGAGCAGCTCGTCCTCACCGACCTGGTCCTCGGTGATGGGCGCATCATCCGGCTGCGTGGTCTGGAGTTGGTCGGCTTGTTCGCGGGCTTCTTCGGTCATCACGACGTATTTCCGGGTTTCGAGGCGTGGAGGCGGGGCGTTTAGACGCCGATGATGCCGATCTGTGTGAACAGCCAGCCGAAGGCGAAGTCGATCACCGTGAGGATCGCGGCGATAAAGAGTGTCCCCCCGATGACAACCACGGTCGAGCCGTAGATCTCTTTCTTGGAAGGCCAGTTGACCTTCTTCATCTCGGCCTCGGTGGCGATCATGAAATCGACGATGTTGGGCTTATTGAGCAGGTACCACAGCAGCGTGCCGAAGACGAGGACGACACTGGCGGCCATGCCGGACTGCCAGATGATCGTATCCTGCGGGAACCAGGCGGGGAACTGCTTGGCCCAGAGCCAGGCCACTCCCGCGAGGACCAGCGTCCCGAACCCGATGGCCGAGAGCATCCGTGTCCAGTAGCCTTGTCCGGGTTTGTTGATGAGTGCCATGGTGGGGCTTTCAGCAGAAGCGATCCGGGCCCAAGGGCTTGATCGCGGGTCGCGCTGTGCAAACACGGGCGGAGGGGCTCGAACCCACGACCTGCGGATTTGGAATCCGCTGCTCTACCAACTGAGCTACACCCGTTCGGGCGTTGAGCCGTGAGCATTGAGCCGTTAAGCCCATACCCGCAAGCCAAAGCTCACCGCTCCTGGCTCACCGCTGTTTACTTCCGCTTGATCTTATGCAGCGTGTGCTTACGGAGGCGGGGGCTGTACTTCTTCATGCCGGCCTTGAGCTTCTCGGGCATACCGCCCTTGACGTTGATCGGCGTGCGATAGTTCAGGTCGCCCGTCTCGCTGCACTGCAGCCAGACAAATTCGACGGCTTCTTTGGATTTCTTGGCCATGACAATAGCCTTAAGCTATGAGCCGTGAGCCCTGAGCTTTGAGCGTGACCCCTCGGGGGCCACCGCTCGTGGCTCAGAGCTCACCGCTCGGCGGTTTACTCGAGGATCTTGGTGACGACGCCGGCACCGACGGTTCGGCCACCCTCGCGGACGGCAAAACGCAGGCCCTCTTCCATGGCGATGGGCTTGCCGCCCAGATCGACCTTCACGTTGATGTTGTCGCCGGGCATGCACATCTCGGCGCCGCCCTGCAGCTCGATCGCACCGGTCACGTCCGTGGTGCGGAAGTAGAACTGCGGCTTGTAGCCATTGAAGAACGGCGAGTGACGGCCACCCTCTTCCTTGGTCAAGACGTAGATCTCGGCCTCGAACTTGGTGTGCGGGTTGATGGACTTGGGCTTGGCCAGGACCTGGCCACGCTCGACCATTTCCTTTTCGATGCCACGGAGGAGGCAGCCGACGTTGTCGCCGGCGATGCCCTCGGTCAGCGACTTGTTGAACATCTCGACGCCGGTGACGGTCGTGGTCTGCGTCTTACGCAGGCCGACGATCTCGACGGTGTCGCCGACCTTGACGATGCCACGCTCGATACGGCCGGTGAGCACGGTGCCACGGCCCTTGATCGAGAACACGTCCTCGACGGACATGAGGAAATCCTTGTCGGTCTCGCGGACGGGCTCGGGGATCCATGTGTCGATCGCGGTCATCAGGTCCGTGATGCACTTGGACGCGGCCGGGTCCGAGGGGTTCTGCAGGGCGGGGAACGCTGCGCCACGCACGATCGGGGTGTCTTCCTCGAAGTCGTACTTGGTGAGCAGCTCCTGGACTTCCATCTCGACGAGGTCGAGCAGCTCGGCATCGTCCACGAGGTCCACCTTGTTGAGGAAGACCACGAGCTTGGGCACGTTGACCTGACGGGCGAGCAGCACGTGCTCGCGGGTCTGGGGCATCGGGCCGTCGTCCGCAGCGACGACGAGGATCGCGCCGTCCATCTGGGCGGCGCCGGTGATCATGTTCTTGACGAAGTCGGCGTGGCCCGGGCAGTCCACGTGGGCGTAGTGCCGGTTCTCGGTTTCGTATTCCACGTGCGAGGTGGCGATGGTCACGATCTTGGTCGCGTCACGCCGGCCATCGGACTCAGACGCCTTGGCGACCTGGTCGTAGGAGACGTGCTGCGCGAGGCCCTTGGCGGCCTGGACGGCGGTGATCGCCGCGGTCGTGGTGGTCTTGCCGTGGTCGATGTGACCGATGGTGCCGACGTTTACGTGGGGTTTCGTACGCTCAAAAGTGCCCTTAGCCATGTCTTTGAACCTCCGGTTCAGGTTAGTTAGTTGACGATTATCGGGTGCTGATGTTCGGTTGCTAGCGGCTCACGCGGCCGCGGGTCGGGGATAGTACTTCAATCGCAATCCAAAATCCGCATTGCCAGTCATTTTCCAAAGCCACCCATGGGACTTGAACCCACGACCTCACCCTTACCAAGGGTGTGCTCTACCAACTGAGCTAGGGTGGCGACCCAATCCGAGGCCGAGCACGCGGCACTTTACCGCATCCTCACCGATTGACAAGGGGCGACGGACCGGCTTTTTAACCTATCCGCGCCCCTGCTCCAGCAGACGCCGTCCCGTATGTCGCGGGCCAGACCACTCAAGGAGCAAGCCACGCAGGGCCAAGGAGAATACCACGCGCCCAAACCCGCGTCAAACACAAACCAATCCTTGGCAGGGCAAAGACATTTATCGCCCTTGATTCTTCGGCTGCGGTGGGTTTGGCCGATTCTTTGTGAATCGACCGGACCGCGTGGCCACGCGACAGTTTAACCCCTGATTTTGGGAGTGTTGACATGGATGTCCCTGCCCTT
>JBGTLW010000345.1:0-3034 GCA_041743835.1 Phycisphaeraceae bacterium
AAGGGCAGGGACATCCATGTCAACACTCCCAAAATCAGGGGTTAAACTGTCGCGTGGCCACGCGGTCCGGTCGATTCACAAAGAATCGGCCAAACCCACCGCAGCCGAAGAATCAAGGGCGATAAATGTCTTTGCCCTGACGGGCGGCGTCTCGCAAAGGGCAGCCCGGCCGTCTGGCTGGGCTTGCGGGCGTGTCTCAGCTTGCGCCGGGGGTGGTTCGGGGGTTGGTGGGTGGGGTCGCCATATCCAGAGGCGTTGGGCCAAATCGGGGCGTGCGGCGGGCCGGCCGACCGGCTTTAACCCCTTGCCAAGCTTGACATTTGGGGCGTTGGGTTTAAAGTTATCGATTCGAGCGGCGGGCATTGGGTCCGCCGCGACTAGCCTGAGGCACTCAGGATGCACCCGATGCGTGCAAACACCGGCCTACCAGCCGTCGCGGAATGATGGGGCGCCTTTGCACCCATCATCGTGATCCCGCGGTATCGCGTGACCTCCCTATGGAGGTGCATGCGATGCGTTAGCACCGCCTTTGCATCCCGACCGGCTCGGTGACGTGGCTATGCTACCTCACAAGCCGACGCCCAAGGCCACGAGCGGATGACCGCTGCGTGGTTTTTTCATGGCGCAGCCAAGACCGCTCACGCCACGACTCGACAACTTGAACAACTGAATATCAGGAACGACCCAAGATGAATAACTCTGAAATGATGCGGCTGCTCGATGCCATCTCCCGTGAGCGTAACGTGGAGAAGGAGGTTCTGATCGCCGACCTTGAGCAGGCGATGGTGTCCGCGGCCCGCAAGCACTTCAACGCGATCGATACCGACGACTTCAGTTGCGAGATCGACCGGCTCACCGGCAAGATCAGCGTCTATCGCGAGCAGGAAGAGATCGCCCTCGAAGACCTCGGCCGCATCCCCGCGCAGACAGCCAAGCAGGTGATGATCCAGCGCTTCCGAGAGGATGAGCGGACCTCCATCTACAACGAGTTCATCGACCGTGTGGGCGAGCTGACCAATGGCATGGCCCAGCGGTACGAGGGCGGGGCGTTGGTGGTGCAACTGAGCCGGACCGGTGGCGGCGCAGCCGAAGGCTTCATGCCCCGCAGCGAGCAGATCCCCGGCGAGCAGCACCAGCCCGGCGAGCGTGTGCGCTGCCTGATCCTCGATGTGCGAGAGGTCGGCAACCAGGTCAAGATCGTGCTTAGCCGGGCCACCCCGGAGGTCGTGCGTCGGCTTTTCGAGGTGGAGGTGCCCGAGGTTTCCGAGCGGATCATCGAGATCAAGGCCATGGCCCGCGAGCCGGGACACCGCACGAAGATCGCGGTGAGTTCCATCGACTCCAAGGTGGATGCGGTGGGGGCCTGCGTCGGTGTGCGTGGCTCGCGCATCAAGAACATCGTGGACGAGCTGGGTGGCGAGAAGATCGACATCGTGCGATGGAACGAGTCCAGCCAGATCCTGATCCAGAACTCGCTCAAGCCCGCCGAGGTGGTCGAGATTTCGCTGTGCTTCGAACTGGGTCGTGCGACGGTGGTTGTCAATGAAGACCAACTGTCCCTCGCGATCGGCAAGCGAGGCCAGAACGTCCGCCTCGCCGCCCGCCTGACCAGTTGGGATATCGACATCCTGACCCCGGCGGAGTTCACCAAGTCGCTGGAGATCATTGAAGAGACCTTCCGGGACAGCGGCCTGATGGATGAGCAGCAGATCGACCGGCTGGCGGCGCTGGGCGTCATCAGCGTGTTCGATATCGAAGAGGTCGGCGCGGAGTACATCGCGGAGAACCTGGTGCTTGAGCCCGAGGTTGCCGAGAAGGTCGTCACGATGGCGTCTGAGAAGGGCAAGATCGTGGCGGAGCAGCAGCAGCGTGAGAAGGAAGACGCCGAGCGCCGCAAGGGCCAGGAGCAGGCCGAGATCTTGTCGATGCCCGGCGCCGAGCAGGCTGCGGCGATCCTGGGCGACATCTTCGGCGACGCGCCCGCGCCGTCGGGTGATGCGTCTGTGGCCGAGCAGCAAACGGATGAAACCGATGATGAGTTGTCTGCCCACGACTCGCCGCCGGCCGAGGAAGGCCGCACCCAGGCCGAAGCCGAGGAAGAGCGCAGCAGTCACGAAGCCACCGGCGATCCGTCGGTTGGTGATGATGATGGTGTGAACGGTGATGATGAAGGCCCGGCCGAGCAGTTGGCCGAGCAGACGGATGCCGATGCCGGCGTGGTCGGCGAATCGGCGAGCAAGCTTGAGTAGGCCGCGATCGCATGGCTCGGCGGGTGGCCGTGTCACGTTCGTAGCGAAGGAGTCCCTGTTTTGGCCAAAGCCAAACGTGTTTTTCAGATCGCCAAGGAACTTGGCGTCGATAGTAAGGCTGTGGTTGCCAAGTGTCAGGCCGAAGGCGTGCCTGGCATCGACACCCACATGTCTGTAGTTAAGCTCGGCCTGGAGGAGACGATCCGCCAGTGGTTTGCCGACGCCGAGGCCAATGAAGACCACGCCGCGATCGAGACCGCGGAGAAGGTCGATCTCAAGAAGGTCCGCAAGCCCGCCAAGCGCAAGGCCGCGAAGCAGAAGGCAGACGATACGGCCGACACCGCCGACCAAGGCGATACCGCCACCGCGGTCGCCGAGCGGCCAACGGATCAGTCCATCAGCACACCCGATCAAGCCGGCGACGAAGCGGATCAGGTTGTGGCCGATGCATCAGCGCATTCGGATTCCGCGCCCGCGGATACTGTCGTCACCGACGCGCCTGCTGTGGAGGAGTCCATCGCGGACGCCGAACCCGCCTCGCCCTCCGTGGCCTCGCCGGTCTCTGGCGCGTCGATACAGAACGTTCCCACCCGGCCCGATGTGGTGCTCCCCGCGGGTAAGCAGGTTCAGCCCAAGTCCGCGACACTGCGCGGCCCCAAGGTCATCCGTGTGGAAGAGCCCGAGCCCGTCCGAGCCCCACGGGCCCGGCGTGGTCCCAGCGATGTCGGCTCCATCCCCAGCGGAACCATCGAGGGCGTCACCCGTTCGCGCGGCCCGGCCAGGGG
>JBGTLW010000346.1:0-4913 GCA_041743835.1 Phycisphaeraceae bacterium
CTCGCGCATGGCCTGCTCGGGCGAGCGGTCCATCGGGCTCCCGCAGCCAAACGCCACCCCGCCCGCGATCCCCAGCGCACCGATCCGCAAAATCTGTTTCATGCCCGGATCGTACGCTGTACGACCATCGGGGTAAAGCGCTCACGGTGCCATGGCCCTAAACGGGTCGTAGCGGGGGAGTGGACGGCCGGGGTTGGCCGACCTACCCTTGCTATTTACCATGGAAACCGGCAAACGCGAACAACTCAGCGTCAAACGCGAACGGGCCCTGCTTGCGGCGTGTCTGCTGCCCAATGACGGGCTGGACCCGCACGACCCGCTGGGCGAGCTGCGCTCCCTGGCCGACACAGCCGGGGCGGTGGTGGTGGATGAGCTGATGCAGAAGCGTGCCAAGCCGTCCGCCAAGACGTTCATGGGCAAGGGCAAGATTGTCGAGCTGTCCGAGATGGTCAAGCTGCACCACGCGGATGTCGTCATCTTCGAGAACGACCTGTCGCCCTCGCAGATCAAGAACATCGAAGAGGTCGTCGAGGTGAAGGTGCTCGATCGCAGCGAGTTGATCCTCGATATCTTTGCCGCGCGGGCGCAGACCCACGAGTCCCGCCTCCAGGTCGAGCTGGCGCAGCTCGAATACACCTACCCCCGCCTCCGCGCGATGTGGAGCCACCTCGAACGCATCGCCGGCGGCGCACCGGCGGGCATCGGCACGCGCGGGCCCGGCGAACAACAGCTCGAGATCGACCGACGTATCGTCCAGCGCAAGAAGACCCTGCTCCGCCGCGAGATCGCCGACGTGCAATCCCGCAAGTCGCGCGAGGTCGCGCAGCGGAACACCGACTTCTTCACCGTCGGGCTCGTCGGCTACACCAATGCCGGCAAATCCACGCTGTTCAACACGCTCACCACCGCCTCCGGCGGGGGCGACGCCTACGCGGACGACAAGCTCTTTGCCACCCTCTCCACACGCACCAGCCGATGGAACCTCGGCGATGGCGACGCGGTGATGCTCTCGGACACAGTCGGCTTCGTCCGCAACCTGCCCCACCACCTGGTCGCCTCGTTCAAGGCCACGCTCGAAGAAGCGGTCCACAGCGACCTGCTGCTGGTCGTGCTCGATGTGGCCGACCCCAACGCGGACCGCGCGATCGCCACGGTCCTGGAGGTGCTCGACGACATCGGCGCCGACACGCAGCCGCGCCTCATCTGCCTCAACAAAACCGACAAGCTCGAACACAACGCGGACCTGCTGCTGTTTCAGGAGCGCTTCCCCGACAGCCTGGCGATCAGCGCGAAGTCCGGCCGGGGGCTGGAGAAACTGGTCGAGCGCGTGCGCACCGCCGCGCGTGGAGACGAGTCGGAGATGACCCTCCGCGTCCACATCGCCGACGGCAAAGCCTTGTATTTCCTGGAAAAACGCACCACCGTCCTTGAGCGCGTGTACGACGGCCAGCACGTGGACATGACCGTCCGCGTCGGCCTCCGTGTGCTCGATCAGCTCAAGGCGATGGGCACCAGCACCCAGATCCCCGGCCAGGACATGGCCGGCACCACCAAGGGCTGGGGCCGCTGACGCAGTCTCACCACAACGCCCCCCTAGACAGCGAGCGTCGCTCGCCGGCTATTCGTGGCGTCTGATTCACAACAGCTTTAAGACTTACGCGATCTCAATCATCGCGTGGCCATCGACGCGCGGGATCGTGAACGTCACCCGGCCGGCGTCGTATCCGAACGATAACGCATCGCCGCTGGGCACGACCTTCACGCTCCCCGGCTTCACCCCCACCGCGACCGACACCGCCACGTCGTGCAGCGGGATCACATCCTCCACAATGTCGAACGCTGCGCCACGCCGCTCGGGGATGTAGTGCAGCAGGTGCAGCACGTGCCGCTTTTCCGTCGGCTGATGCGACAAGGCGTTGATGATCGTGCTGGGACCAGTGACCTCCACCGTCGCCCGACCAATCAACAACGCGATGGCATTGGCGACCAGCACCTTGCACCACCGCGGCGCGTTGCGCTGATACTGCCGGAAGATCGGGTGCGCGAAATGCACCGACGCGCCGGCGTGGATTACGCCGGGGTACCCGACGCGGTGCGAGCTCGGCGTGTGGCGGTGCGAGCAGAAGCGGCGCCAGTCGCGGTTGAAGTAAGGCACCTCCACCTGGGCCAACACCTTCGCATCGCCCGCAGCTTCAAGCTGGACACCTTTTTCGTACATCGCGTAGCCCGTCGGCTCAAGCCCCTTGCCAAGCGCACCGCTGGGCACCAGGAAGTCCGGGCTAAACAGCGCATCGCCGACGTACTTCACACCCAGCGATTCAAACGCGAAGCGCTTGCCCTCAGCATCCAGGCCCGACTTCCAAGACGTGAGCAGCTTCCCGCCCCCCGCGGTGTAGTCGCGCAGCTTCTGGGCAAGCGCATCATCCACCGGGATCTCATCGGGCAGGACCAGCAGCTTGTAGGCCGTAAAGTCCTGATCGGATGTCACGATGTCGAACTGCCGACCAAGCTCCTGAAACATCCTCACCAGACCCATCATCGCCTCGGGCTGGCGGTCGCTGCCCGCCACGTTGAACTCCTCAGGCGTGAGCACGCCGAGCTCCTTCACCGCTGCCGCGCCCGTACACCAGGGTTCCTTGGCCTCGACACTCTTGTACACCGAGCCGATGAGTTTGTACGTCGCCGCGTCCAGCGTGCCCGTGGGGTGGAGCTGGTCGCCCACGGAGCACCCCGCGCCAAGCGCCAGCATGTGGAAGCACTCGAACTCCAGCGCAGCCTTGTTCTTCAGCGAGTGGAAGTCGCCCCACGACGTGTGGAACTTGCCCGTCATCCCCATGCACAGCTTGCCCGTCGTCCGCGCGTAGCGCATCGCCAGGGGGAAGTGCAGGTAACCCCACCCCCCGGAAGGCAGCGATTCGAGTTCATAGTGCGTGTACGCATCGGTCGTCGCGCGATGGCGTGGGCCGATGTGGCCCGCGTTGTAGAAAATCGTGCAGTTGTCCTTATCAAACCGCGGCAGGCCCTCGATGAACCGCGTCATCTCCAGCTTCCACTCGTGGTTCACCTTGATGCCGAACAGCTCCCGCGCGTGCGCATCCTCGGGATCGACACCCTCCGCCACCATCGCATCCAGCCAGTGCTTCGCGAGCGACCAGCGCGGCTGCACGATGTCATAAAACAACCCGTCCACCGGCAGCATCTCGAACACCTCAGCCGTGTGGTCCTTCAGGAACTGCCGATACCCCGGGTGGAACACGTCCAGGAATCGGTAAAATCCCGCGCTTAAAGGCTTGGTCCCGTACTCCGTGCCGTGCTCATCGATGCACAGCCAGTCGCGGTGCGCATCGGCGGTGAACTGGTCCCACTGCACCGTGATGTAGATCGGCACGCGGATGCCGCGCTTGTGACACGCCTCGATCTGCTGCTTGAGCAGGTCGCGGTTGGCCAGGTTCGGGTGGATGCGCTCGGGGTTGAGCTTCGAGTCGTAGTAGAGGTAGCCGTGGTGACACCGGGCAAACGCGGTCACGCTGTTGACATGCGCCCGCGCCAGCGTGTCGGCAAACTCATCGGGGTCAAAGTCCACCCCGATCGCCGGGATGTCCGGGCTGGTGTGGAAGTCCAAGTGGATCTGACGGCTGCGCAGGTCTGTCATCGGCATGGCGGAAAGTGTAGCAACCTCAAACACCCCCGGAAGTGCGCCGACACCCTGCCCCCGAAGTGAACCGACCACCTGCTTCTCTCCCCCTGGGAGAGGGGCGGGGCGAGGGCAAACCCCATGCCCACCACTAAACGCTTCAAACCCACCCTCGGAAGTCTCAAACTCGCCCCTGAAACCCCAAGCCCACACCCGAAAGTCTCAAACACGACTCACGGGGCCTTTAACCTCTTTCCGGGGGCATTGAATCCACGTCCGTGGTGTCTGAATCCGCTTTCAGCGGGCTGGAATCCCCTTCCGGGGTGTCCCAACCCGGCCCAGCCGTATCACTGCCCGGCCCCATAAAATCCAAACCCACCGTGCCCGTATTCAAGCACAAGCCCAGCGTTCCCAAATGCGGCGGAGCTGCGGCTTAAGATTTTCGGAGCGAGTTCAGATATCGGTATGATTGAGGCTTGCGAGGCATGGCGAGATTGCGATGATAAAGTATAATATGATTGGGCTGCGCATGATTGGTAAATTCACACTGCTTCTGACTAGTTGCCGAACCAGAATTTCACGCTGATGATATGAAACTCGCTGGTTTACTCAATTTTCTGAGTACCAACCTCAAGTAGCTGAATATGCAACACGGCTTGATAGTAGACGATGCAATATCCAAGCCAGAGGAAATTTTGCCAGACTGCGTATACTCATTCACTCTACTAAGACTGCACACTCGCCTAAGATTGCCTGGGATCTTTCATTTCTCTCCCCCGACTCACCCCAAATTTGAACTCTTTGCATATAATGCGATTAATTTCCCACAAGGTACTACTTGGCCTCCAACCGCATCCTTAATTCCAGGTTTTGGAGAATTTTCTAGTGATCCCTATAGGGCTATACGCACACAATTAATTGTGATTCAAAAGAATCGAAAAGTTGAGCCAAGTTACTTGGATGCAGTTCGTCAAAGTTTCGCAAACTTGGAAGCAAATGGGATCCCAGGTCCTGCACAGGGATATGAAAAATCAGTTAAATACGTGGTTGAAATGTTCATCAGTGCTTATGCATTGCTTGATAAAGCCGGACGCATTGAGGTTACGACGTCGTCCATAATGGATACATGGCGGGAACTCTATGAGCTTCCCCCCAAGTGACGGGCGCGGGGAAGTGGTGGAAGATGGTGCTCTTTCACCGCAACCCACGGAGCCCGACCATGACCGAATCGAAGAAGACCCGCAAGCCTCGGCCGACCTACGACGAGCAGTTCAAGCGT
>JBGTLW010000347.1:0-3350 GCA_041743835.1 Phycisphaeraceae bacterium
GCTGCGGGATGAGCCCCGGCGCCGGGCCTTGGGCGGGGCCGGCCGCGCCGCGGTGCTGGCCGGCTTCACCGCAGATCACATGGCCCGGCACACCGCAGACGCATTGGAGACGTTATGCCCAGCACCTTCAGCATGACACGCCGGGTCGCGTTCGCGGAGACCGATGCCGCGGGCATCGTCCACTTCGCGAACTTCTTTCGATACATGGAAGACACCGAGCACGCGTTTCTACGGTCGCTCGGTTTGGCTGTCCACCGGAGCACGGCGCAAGGTGTCGAGGGCTTCCCGCGTGTCAGCGCGACCTGTGAATATCAGGCACCCCTCCACTTCGAGGAACAGTTCGACATCACACTCAGCGTGCGTGGGAAAACCAACAAGTCGCTGACCTATCATTTTGCCTTCACACGACACGACGACCAGCAAGCCGTCGCCTCCGGCAAGCTCACCGTGGTCTATGTCACCAAGCCCGACGCAGACAGCCCGTACCGGGCCGCGGCGCTTCCGCCGGAGTTCGATGACGCCATTCAGATCGCCGAGTGATCCCCACCCATAACCCCTGATGCGAGTGAACATGCCCGACCAACCCACAAGCCACGCGTGGCTCATCCTGGCCCTGATGACCGTTGTCTTCTGGGGGCTTTATGGCATCTTCATCCACACGGGCGTGATGGCGTTCAACCCCAAGACAGACCCCACGGCACGCTACAAGGCGTTCCTGTTCGTGGGGGTGGCGTACTTCCTCACGGCCGTGCTCGCGCCGATCGTGATGCTGGTGATCCATGGTGCGTCGTGGGACTTCTTCACCAACACGCGCGGCGTGGCGTGGTCGCTCATCGCGGGTGTGGTGGGCGCGGGCGGGGCGTTCTGCGTATTGCTGGCGTTCGCGGCGGCGGGCAAGCCGGCGATGGTCCCGGTCATCATGTCGATCATCTTCGCGGGCGCACCGATCGTGAATGCCGTGGTCGTGCTGCTGTGGCACCCGCCGAGGGACGGCCTCGCGGCGATCCACCCGGTCTTCTATGTCGGCATCCTCCTGGCCGCGAGCGGGGGCCTGCTCGTCACCATCTATAAGCCCGCATGATGCGCCCCCCCACCGATACGCTCGACGCGCTCCGCCGCCTGCTTTCTGCGATCCGGGAAGGCAACGGGTTCTATGCACCGATCCTGCAAGCTGCGGGCCTCGGTGGTGACATCGACTCGCTCGATGACTACTTCCGTGCGTGCCCCTTCACGACCAAAGCCCAGATCGCGGCCGACCACGCTGCGCACCCGCCCTTTGGCAGCAACCTGACCTACCCGCTCGAACAATACACGCGCTACTGTCAGACCAGCGGCACCACGGGCCAGCCCATGCGCTGGCTCGACACCCCAGAATCGTGGCAGGCGATGCTCGATTGCTGGGCCAAGGTTTTTCTGGCTGCGGGGTGCAGCCACGGCGAACGCACGTTCTTCGCGTTTTCCTTCGGGCCTTTCCTGGGCTTCTGGACCGCGTTTGAAGCCGCGACCCAGCTTGGCCAACTCGCGATCCCCGGCGGGGGCATGAGCAGTGCCGCGCGCCTGCGCTGCATCTTCGACACAGCAGCCACCACACTCTGCTGCACGCCGACCTACGCGCTGCACCTCGGGCAGGCGCTGGCCGACAGCCCGCTCGACGCTGCCGCATCCCCAGTGCGCCGCATCATCGTCGCGGGTGAGCCGGGCGGAAGCCTGCCCGCGACTAGGCAGCGGATCGAAGCGCTGTGGCCAAACGCGAGCGTCTTCGATCACCACGGCCTCACAGAAGTCGGGCCCGTCACCTTCCAGGACAAGCCGGGCCAACTCCGTGTCATCACAGAGGCGTACCTGCACGAGGTCATCGACCCACAAACACAGGCACGGACCGAGCCCGGCGGCATGGGCGAGTTAGTCCTCACCACGCTTAGCCGTGTCGCCTGTCCGCTGCTGCGGTATCGCACGGGCGATCTGGTGCGCACACACCCGGCAGACCCGGCCCTGCTGCCCGGCGGCATCCTCGGCCGGATCGACGACATGGTGACCATCCGTGGTGTGAACGTCTATCCCGGCGCAATCGATCAGCTTGTGCGCGAGCACGCGGGCGTGGCCGAGTACCGCGTGACGCACCGCTGCGGCAGAGCTATGACCGAGCTTAGCATCGAGATCGAACCCGACACGCGAAGCGATGGCGGCGCGCTGGCGCACGCTGTCGCCAACGGCATCCGCGATGCGCTGCAACTGCGTGTCGGGGTGCGGGCGGTGGAAGCCGGCACGCTGCCACGCTTCGAGTTCAAGGCCAAGCGCTGGCACACGGAGGCGCCCTCATGACCCAGCCCGCGGTGCAACTGGAGAAGGTCACCATGCGCTACGCCCAAGGCCCGGCTGTGCTGCGGGACCTCTCGTGGACTGCGGCGCAGGGTGAGTCGATCGCAATCCTGGGTGTCAGCGGCTGCGGCAAATCCACCCTGCTGAATCTCATCGGTACGCTCGACCGCCCCACCGAGGGGCGCATCTGGATTGATGGTCAAGAGGTGACCGCGCTGCAAGGAACCGCCCTTGCCGCGCTGCGTGCCACCAAGATCGGCTTTGTGTTCCAGGACCATCACCTCATGCCGCAGCTCTCCGCGATGGAGAATGTGCTGGTCCCCACACTCGCGTGCAGCGCGGACAAGCGCGGCGCGACGCAGCGGGCCGAGGCGCTACTCGAAAGCGTGGGCATGGCAGACCAGCGACACAAGCCGCCCTCGCAGTTGTCGGGGGGTCAGCGGCAGCGTGTGGCGATTGTCCGGGCGCTGATCAATCAGCCGAGCCTGCTGCTGGTGGATGAGCCGACCGGCGCGCTGGATCAGGCCACAGCCGATGGCGTGGTCGATCTGCTCGCATCGCTTAACCGTGAACACAGCGTGACGCTCATTATGGTGACCCATGCCGCGGACCTGGCAAGGCGGATGGGTCGGGTGCTCCGCATCGTGGATGGGGCACTGGTGCCGCATGAGTAACCCGCCCCGCATCGTGTCCATCTTCCCCCGCTTGCGCGCCGCACGCGCTACAGCCCACTACCGATGACGCTCCGCCGACTCATCTTCGCCAGCCTTCGATACGACGCGCGGACGCATCTGGGCGTGGCGCTGGGGGCGGCGCTGACCTGTGCTGTCATCACCGGCGCGCTGGTGGTGGGCGACAGCGTGCGCTACACGCTGCGGCAGACGGCCATGCAACGGCTGGGCCACATCACCCACCTGATCCAGCCCGGCGACCGGATGTTCAAGGCAGACCTGGCAGACCGCTTGCGACCCACGACGCGGGGCGATGTGGCGAGCCTGCTGCTCGCGCGCGGCCTGGTGGGCCTGGCCGAC
>JBGTLW010000348.1:0-6815 GCA_041743835.1 Phycisphaeraceae bacterium
GCGGTGGTGTATGGCGTGGCGACGCTCTGGCCCCTCCACATGGCCGCGGTCGTGGATGCGGGGCTGCGCGTGCCCGAGGACCTGTCCCTGATCTGTTTTGACAACGCACCGATCCACCACGCGGACACCCAGGTTGCCGTGGCCAGCCTGCCCAGCCGGTCACTGGCCCAGCGCGCGGTGGGCCTGCTGCTGGAGCGCATCGAAGACCCGACCCTCACCCACCCCCCCGAGTGCCTGCCCTGCTGGCTGGAAACGGGAAACACCACCGCCCCGCCAAGCGCGGCCGCGGGGGTGGCGGGCTGACGGACACACTCACTCGGCCGACACCAACGGTTGGTGCGGCTTCGGCTCAGATTCGAGACTCGACGGAGGTTTGATCCCATGTTCCAACGCACAACACATGATTGCCAGTCCGCTGATCCCATCACCCCAACGAAGGAGAAGACAATGCCCCGCATCCTCACCCTGCTCGCCGCCGCCGCCGCGCTCGCACTGCCCATGCCAGCGATGGGGGCTTTGATCTACGAGACCCGCCAACCCCAAGGGTGAGTGGAACATCTGGCGGAACCACAACGTCATGTCCTGGCCGAATCCGCCCCGTATGAACGCCCTCCTCGGCTCCGCGCCGATCCTTGCGGACCTGCACACGCGGCAATGGCAAGTGGATCGCACGCATGTGTCTGGGGTGAACGTAGCGCGGTTGGACGGCTCGGTTTTCTGGATGCAACGTGAACCACTCGATTCGCACCTGACCTTGTTGCCCTCGACATTCTCCAACTCCAAAGTTGTGAAGACGGCTGTATACTCGATTTGGCGGGCGTTTGAGGAAGGGTCATGATAGTATTTTTGTTTGGTTGCGCAGGGCAGCTATCGCGGCGGGGATGGGTCGGCGTGGCGTTGATGTGCCTGATGCAAGCCGTGGCGATTGGTCAAGAGCCCGGGACGTTCATGATGACACCCGACCTGATGTGGTGGGACACCGCGGCGATTGACACTGCACGCCAGCGCGTCGCGGCGGGCGATGCGTCGTTGCGCCCGGCGGCTGAACACCTGCGCCGCGAGGCCGAGGAAGCGCTGCGGCAGCAACCCGTGACGGTGACAAGCAAAGCGGCCCCGGCCCCGAGCGGCTCGAAGCACGACTACGTGTCGCTGGCGACCTACTGGTGGCCGGACCCGAGCAAGCCCGATGGCCTGCCTTATGTGAGGCGGGATGGCCAGCGGAACCCGGAGATCGATGACCCGCAGCACGCCGACCGATCCAAGCTGGCGACCGTCGAGCACACCGTCGAGACACTGGCGTGGGCCTACCTCTTCTTTGGTGAGGAGCGATACGCCAAGCACGCGGCCGCGATGCTGCGCACCTTCTTCCTGGACGAGCAGACGCGCATGAACCCGCACCTGCGTTATGCGCAAGCGATCCCGGGGCACAACGATGGCCGATTCATCGGGCTGATCGATACAGCCAGGCTGGCGCGCGTGCTGGACGCGGCGACCATCCTTCAAGCCAGCCCCGCGTGGGACGAGAAGGACCACGCCGGGCTCCGCGCGTGGTTTGGTGAGTATCTGGATTGGTTGACCACGCACGAGTTTGGCCGGCTCGAAGCGGCGCACCCCAACAACCACGGCACGTGGTTCGACGTACAGGTCGCCAGCTACGCGCGCTACCTCGGCCGAGACGACCTGCAGCGCAAAGCGCTGGAACGTGCGCGGGATCGCATCGGCAAGCACTTCAAGGAGGACGGCAGCCAGCCCCATGAGCTTGACCGCACGCGCTCATTCAACTACTCGGTCATGAATCTTTGGGGGTTTATGCTGCTTGCGCGGATGGGCGAAGACGCGGGTGTCAATCTATGGCATCACGAGGACAACCGGCTTCAGGCGGGTATCGATTACCTGGTGTCCCATGCCGTGGACAAAGACTGGCCACACGAGCAAATCATCCCAATCGATCAATCCTTATTGTTGCCTCTGCTGCACGAAGCCGCGCGGGCTTATGGCAGCGAGCGGTATGGCCCAGCCATCAAACGGCTCGAAGCCGATCACCCAGCAAATCGCAGCCATCTGCTTTACTCCGCGGTGCTTGTCACAGATCGCGCCGATGGCGATTAGCTTTGTGATTGGCCAACTTTATGTCATGGGATGTAACCCTGTCTTTTAACCAATCAATCAGGTAGCGAGTGAACTCCTGTGTTAAGTGAGGTTTTGTAATGGTGAGATTTAGACGAACTGAGTATGTATGGCTGGCGATGATCGCTGGCATGATTTGCCTGGCTTTGCCGGCCTGTGCGCAGATGGACAAGGACTTCCGATTGCCCGAGGACTCGGGTGTGGTCGATGTGAAGCGTGACTTTGGGGCAGCGGGCGATGGGGTGACCGACGACACCGAAGCGATCCGAAAGGCGATCGCCTTCGCGTTCGACAAGACGGGGCGGTACGCGAGCCCCGCGTTCGTGTACTTCCCGGCCGGCACATACCTGGTGACTGGCCCGCTGGAGAGCAAGGTCGAGGAGCACGGCTGGTCCGGCGGTTGGCGCGCGGGGATGCTGCTGGTCGGCGAGAGTCAGAGCAAGAGCATCATCAAACTCGCGGACAACGCGGAGGGCTACAGCGACCCGGAGAACCCCAGGTGGGTCGTCGCCAGCGGTTCGGAGTCTGACAAGCGGACCAAGGCCGGGGACAAGCCGCTCGATGGCGGCGGCAACCGCGCGTTCCGCCACAGCGTGATCAACCTGACCATCGACACGGGCAAGGGCAATCCCAGCGCGATCGCGCTGGATTATGTCGCCAACAACCGCGGCACGGTGCGCGATGTGACGCTGCGCTCGGGCGATGGTGCTGGCTATTGCGGCTTGCGGCTGGAGCGTCATTGGCCGGGGCCGGCTCTGATCAAGAATGTGACCATCGAGGGGTTCGACACCGGCATCCGCGTGCATCATTACCAATACAGCATGACCTTCGAGCACATCACGCTGCGCAATCAGAACAACCTGGGCATCCGCAACACCAACAACGTGCTGGCGATCCGCGGGCTGCGCAGTGAGAACAGCGTGCCGGTTCTTACGACGCAAGGCCATTCGCTGGTCGTGCTGCTCGACAGCGAGTTGACCGGCGGTGCGGCCGACGCCACCGCGATCAGCGGTGATGGGCAGCTCTATCTCCGCAATGTGGCGGTGGCGGGCTACGGCAAGGCTGTGGATGACAAACGGGCCAAGCAGGTCATCCCCGTGGAAGGCGGCAGGACGGTGATCGATCTGCACACGACGTCGGCGTACGGCGTCGGGGGCGCGGCGGTCGAGCCCTTGAACCTGCCCGTGGCCGAGTCGCCCGAGTTCTGGTCCAACGATCCGGATGACTGGGTGAGTGTGCGTTCGTTCGAGGACCGGGCGATCCGCGGTACGTGGAAGGATAAAGACGACAAGGAGCACGAGGGCGTTGTGGACTGGTCGCCAGCTATCCAGGCGGCGATCGACTCGGGCAAGCCTATCGTCTATCTGCCTAACGGCGCCTATCGCGTGCGGCAGCAGATCGTGTTGCGCGGCGGGGTCCGCATGATCACCGGGTTCCACTCCGCGATCACGCCGAGCCAGGCGATGCCGAGCCACGGCGACGCGCCGGGCAAGATGGGGCGGCAGGCCTTGATCCGCTTTGAGTCCGGCCACGCCGACGGCGTCATCTTGCAACACCTTAGGATCGATGGCATCGTCGAGCACGCGGGCAAGACGCCCCTGGTCATGCGCCATGTTGACTTTGGCGGCTACCGGAACACCGCTGAGGGAACCGGCGACATGTTTATCGAGGACACCATCGGCGCACCGATCCACATCAACCACCCGCAGCGTGTGTGGGGCCGGCAAGTCAACAGCGAGTTCGGTGAGCGGCCGCTGATCGAGAATCACGGCGGCGACCTCTGGCTGCTTGGATTCAAAACCGAGGGCGAGATGACGTGCCTGCATCAGACATCTGGGCGCACCGAGATGCTTGGTGCGCAGTTTTATCCGCTGGGTAACCGCAACCCGGTCGGGCCTGCGGTGATCAATGAGGGCGGCCGCGTCAGTGCTGCGCTCAGCATGAACAGCCGTGGCTACAAGCTTTACCTTGGCGAAGCGCCAGAAGACGCTGCCCGAGCGGTCGGTTGGCAACAGATCAAGCACCGGGCCGGGGCCTTGCTGGTCAGCGATGTCCCAACTAAGTGAAACTCACACACCCAGCCCTACACACCACGGCACACAGACCGAACACGACCGGAGTAATAATATGCCCACGCCCCATCGACTTGTCATCGCTTTCCTTGGCCTTCTCATGTCGCACGCAACCATTGCCGCCGCCGAGACGGATGTTCCGCTGCCGCCGGATTCAGCCTACGTCGTGGTGGATGAGAACGGCCACCTCTCGGTGAACGGCGAGCGGCAGCGCTACTGGGCGGCGATCGGCAAGCTGCACGCGAACAACCGCGCCAGCACCGACGTGCTGCTCGACCGCTTCGAGGCCCTGGGCTACAACGCCTTCCGATACTGGAACGGCTTCCGTGGCGACAGCAGCTATGAGATCGGCGATGGATCGCAGCAGGACCAGACCGACTACTTCCTGGCCGAGGCGAGCAAGCGTGGCTTCCGTGTCTGGATCGCGGCGCTCAACAGGATCGGCAGCGCCAAGCCCGGTGATGTGGACATCATCGACGACCCGGATAGCGCCGAGGCGTGGGCTGCGGATGTCGCGAAGCTGCCGAACAACGGCCGGCTCAGTGGCAACCTCGCCAATATGTGGGACGCACGGTGCGAAGCGCTGGTCATCCGTGACATGACCCAGATCGCCACGCACCGCAACCAGTACACCGGCCTGCGCTGGTGTGACGACCCGGTGTTCGCGGTGTGGGAGCTGAGCAACGAGGAGTGGTGGATGCGCAAGATGGTGGGGGGGCAGTGGCAGAAGCTGCCCGCGTTCTTCCGCAACAGCCTGCTGGATCGGTGGCAGGATTATCTGCGCGAGAAGTACGGCACGAACGACAAGCTGGCTGCTGCGTGGGGCGAGTTGCTGCCGGGCGAGAGCTTGGTAGAGGGCACGATCCTGCTGGCGCCGATGGCGGGAGAAACCAAGCCGGCGCTCGGCCTCAACGACGCCAACCCGCACGCGGCCGCAGCCGTGCAGGGTCTGGAGCAGGCCTACCGCCGCGACGACTTTGCCCGCGAGCGTGGCGAGGACGTGATCGAGTTCTTCATGGGGCTGCAACTGAGCTACAAGCAGCGCGTCGCCGCGGCCATCAAGCCGCTGGGCAAGAGCACGCGCTTGAGCCCGATGATCTACGACACCGGCATCGGGTACGAGGTGCAAAGCCAGTTCCTCCACCAGAACGCAGACGCCGTGGCGCACGACGCCTATGTGAATGGTTATGGGCCGGACCTCCGCGAACGGCTGGCGTCCACCGACCCCAACCCGACCGAGCACAAGGAGAAGCTCTCCCGCCTCAGCGATGAACGGCTGACGAGCAATGTCGGCCCGTGGGTGAACTGGCTGCTCAAGCCGCCGGGCATCGCGCAGGGTGTGCCCTGGCTTGAGCACAACCGTGTCGAGGGCAAGCCATACATCGTTTATGAAACGCAGATCCAGCAGCCCGCCAAGTACCGCGCCGACTTCCCGCTGCGCCTGGCCGCGCTCGCGTGCATCCAGGACTGGGACTGGGTGAGCTGGCACTACTTCGGCGATGGCGGCGTCAACGAAGCCGCCCAGAACCCGGCCACCTTCGATCGCAGGATGGATATCACCACGGGCCAGCACCCGCAAGGCTATCACTACACCTACGACGAGGTCCAGACCGCGATGATGCGCGCGGCCGGGCACATGTTCCGCGGCGAGCTCCTTAAGCCCGCGCCGAAACCGACTGTGTTCATCTACGGCCGCAAGACGCTCTATGACCCGGCGAGCATGGACTACGCGGGGAGCTACGGCGACAGCGGCATGGACATGCTCCAGACGGTGTACCAGTACGGCGTGCGCATCCGCATCGACCCGACACGCGAAGACGACGAAGTGATCGGCCCGGTCGTGAAGTTCGAAGACCGTCACACCCACAACCCTTACACCCCGACCGACCAGATCATCTTTGACTGGAAGAAGGGTTACCTCAAGTTCGACGCCCCGGCCGCGGTCGCCTTCACCGGGCTGATGGCCAACGTGGGCGACACCATCACCTTCGAGCAAGGCGTCACGCTCAGCGATGTGACCATCCACAACCCCGAGGGCATCGCGGACCCGGTGACCGACGATGAAAAGTACATCGCTTTCGCGCTGCACACGCTCGACGGCAAGCCCCTCGCGCAGACCAAGCACGCGTCGCTTTCCATCGTGAGCACCAGCTTCAACACGGGCTTCAAGATGGGCACCGGCCCACACCCCAGCCCGTACAAGCCCCCTTCGGGAACGGTGGCGGGCGAAGCGCCGGTGCTCGTGGCGCGGGTAGCCGCGTCGGTGCAAAGCCCGGCCATCGACGGGATGCGTTACACCTTCTTCAATTGGCGGCTGGAGCCGATCCACAGCGGCGTCGTCGAGGGCCGCCGACTGCTGGTCCCCGCCGACCAGCCGGTGTTCTGCATTGAACTGACACGCGAGTGAACACACGCAATCGCACGATCCTCGGCCCATCGGGCCATACGCTGCGGCTACAGGAAGATAAGATGAGCATTGTGACATTGAACCCCCACGCCGCTGTCAGTGATGTTTCGATGCAACGCGGCTCCGAGGCCCAGGCCGCGCGGCGGGACCGGGTGCTGGCGCTGCACCGCGACACCAGCATGGCGTGGTTCGATGCGGACGGCCGCTTC
>JBGTLW010000349.1:0-5557 GCA_041743835.1 Phycisphaeraceae bacterium
CCGATCTGTGTGCCGGTGGTGGGCGGGATGGTCAGCGGCGGGAAGCGGCCCAAAGACCACCGCATCCTGCTCGGCGACACGGTCCGCCACGACGGCGCGGTCGGGCTCGCGCTGGGCGGAGCGATTGATGTGCAGACCACACTAAGCCAGGGCTGCCGACCCATCGGCCGGCCGTGGGTCATCACCAAGGCCAAGCGTCACATCATCCAGGGCCTCGGCGGGCGGCGGGCGCTGGATGTGCTCCGCGACACGATGCAGTCGCTCGGCGAGCGAGACCGCGAGCTGGCGCAGACCGCCGGGCTGCAGGTGGGCCGGGTGATTGATGAATACAAGCCGCACTTCGGGCGGGGCGATTTTCTCATCCGTGGCGTGGTGGGCATCGACCCCGAGGCGGGGTATCTGGCGATCGGCGACCCGCAGGTGCGCGTCGGCCAGACGATCCAGTTCCAGGTGCGCGACGCCCGCACCGCGTCCGACGACCTGGCGATGATGCTCGATGCGCAGCGCGTCCATGGCACAGCCGAAGGGGCGCTGCTCTTTACCTGCCACTCCCGCGGCACACGGCTCTACGAACGCAAGGATGCGGATGTCTCGCTCATCGGCGAGGCGCTGGGGCAGATGCCCCTCGCGGGATTCTTCACCGGCGGGGAGTTCGGCCCGGTCGGGCGGGAAAACCACGTCCACGGCCACACCGCATCGCTGATCGTGTTCCGCGCCAAGCCAGATCAGGCCGACTGACGCGCCCACGCGCAGCACACCATCACATACGGCGCGTCATCAAACCGGCTGACGGTTCTCCGCGATGTCAAAACTGGCAAGTCGATAAGCCGA
Organism: Phycisphaeraceae bacterium; assembly: GCA_041743835.1. Taxonomy (GTDB): domain Bacteria; phylum Planctomycetota; class Phycisphaerae; order Phycisphaerales; family Phycisphaeraceae; genus JBGTLW01. The sequence goes on from JBGTLW010000349.1 coordinate 832, forward strand.
CAAGCCGATACTTTATTGAAAACACCTCAGGAACCCCGCATGCGAATCGCCCGCCTGGTTTGTCTGACCGCGATGCTTTCCACCGCTGGCGTGACGCTTGCCCAGACCGGGAGCATCACCCCGACACACGCGCAGCTCAGCGGGCTCAAGACCTATTCGCCGCCGGCGATCGAGTTCATCGAGGAGCCGATCGTCGATCTCCGCCGCTGGATGCCGGCCGTAGGTGAGCAGCTACTCAATGACTGCACAGCCTGGGCGGTCGCTTACGGGGCCAAGTCCTACGCCGAGGCACGCGATCAGGGCTGGCGACCCGACCGCCCCGATCGCATCTTCTCGCCCAGCTTCGTGTACAACCAGATCAACGGCGGCAAGGACGAGGGGTCCAACTTCATCAAGGCCTTGCAGTTGATCCAGAGCGAGGGCGCGGCCACACTCGCGACCGCCCCCTACTCACCCCGGAACTACACCGCCCCGCCCAACCCACGCGCGGTCCAGGAAGCGTCGGCGTTCCGCATCCACGATGCCTCGCTGATCTGGGACCGCAACGGCATCCGCCGGGCACTGCAACGCAAGCAGGTCGTGATCTTCGGCGCACACGTCAACCCCGACTTCCTCGGCGGAACATTCACCCTCTACAACCGCAAGGCGTTCGAGGCCGACGAAAAGAAGCGACGCCCCAACCAACCCCACGGCAAGCACGCCATGGTCATCGTGGGTTACGACGACACCAAGCAGGCCTTCCTCATCCAGAACTCCTGGGGCACACGCTGGAACAACCGCGGGCTCGCGTGGGTCGCTTACGAACTCTTCGACGACATCCGTGTGACCGATGACAGCGACGGTGTGTTCTGCAACTGGGCGGTGACGATGCTCGACATCGAGGAGCCGATCGAGCGTGGCCCCGACGGGCTGCCCCGGCCTAAGCCGCTGGACCTGTCCACCCTCCGCGCGTCCGGGTTCTCCGACCTGATCCGCTTCGACACCGCGTCGGGCAAGTTCCTCTACAGCTTCGTCGTCGAGCTGCGTGGTCAACCCCAGGCGATGGAGCAGATCGCCCGCGTGACATGGCGCTGGACCACGGCCGACGGCCAGCCCCGCGAGGTGGTCACCAGCAATATGGCGGGACGGTTCGGCGTGCAGTCGTCAACCGTACACAACCCGCTGCCGGTCATCGGGCAGATCGAGTTCAAGGACGGCACGGAGCAGAAAGTGGAGGCCACCATCCAGGGCCCGGTGCCCAAGGCCGACTTCCGCGAGGCGTCCATCGTGTTCGACCACGCCTTCCACAGCATGACGAAAGACACCAATCCCCGGCCCCTCTATCAATGGGAAGTCGGGCTGGATTTCCCGCTCAACGAACGCGACGACATCGTTAAGGTTGTGTGGAACCTGGGTCGGATGCACGGCGACGAGCCGACGCGCGTGCTGGACGACCACTGGGCGGGCCACCCCGCCGAGGTGCGGCCGTTCCACTGGGCGACCGATGCCAACCCGATCTCCGTGGACATCACCTATGCCGACGGCGGGGTCAAACGGCTGCAATACGCCCCGAAGTTTGATGCGGAGGTCATCCGTGGCTTCGACATCGAGGCCGAGTTCCGAGAGCTGGCCAAAGACCACCGCGGGCAGACGCACTACGCGTGGACGCTGAGGCTCAAGCGCGCGCGTGAGTGGGACACGCGCATCAAAGCCGTGGACTACAAAGTCGATCCGGTCGCGGGCGACGCTGCTACCACACTGCGGGGTTTACAGTCCTTCGAGGGCTGGCCGGTACACGGGTCAAGCCATCGCGACTTTAGAGTCCACGCTGTGATCCACTTTGAGGACGGCCGCACGCAGAAGCTGGAGAAGTGGATCGAACTGGGCCGCGACGCACGATATCCCGACGCCAACCGCGTCGATCTGGTCGCCCACGATGTCTATCACGGCTTTACTCAGAACGGCGAGCCGAAGTGGGACACGATCTTCCGCGTCGTCGGGGATTGGGAACAAGTCCAACAGATCGAGCAAGTCACCATCCATCGGCCGGAGGAGTACGGCGGCGAGGATGAGGTTTACACGAAGGACCGCATCCTCCGCGAGTTCGATTTCCGCGTTGTGCAGGAGCTGTACCGCGACCACCGCCCGCTGGAGATCGGCGCGACCGTGCGGCTCCAGGGCGGCCGGGAATCCAAGCTGCGGCTCCGTCACGAACCCCAGAGCCGGGGCAACGAAGCCCTCGCCATTGCTGTGGAGATGGACGAAACCGCGCAGACGTACCTCGACCCCAACCATCTGAACACCTACCGCTACGTCGCCAAAGTCACCGGCCCACAAACAAAGCTGCGCCACATCGCGCGGATCGACTGGCACTATCAAGTGCGTGGCAAGCACGAGCGGTCGGTGATCGATCGCAACCTGCTCGGGAACATGGACGCGTTCCGCCTCATCAGCGCGCTGACCGAGCCGTTCATCCTCCGCGCACGCGTCGAGTTTGATGACGGGTTTGAGGAGTGGCTCACCGCCCGACTCGAGCCGGGCGTCTCCATCCGTGAGCAGCCCGATCTCAAGATCGAGGTCCGCGAGAAGTTCTGGCAGTACCAGGCCCCGGACAATCGGCCTCTGTGGCTGTCTAGCATCCAAGTCGTCGGCGATGTCCACCTGCTGGGGCGGATCAAGTCCATCCAGTACGCGAGCCGGGCGATCGACAGCCTGGCTGAACCCACCGCCCGCGCGGTGGACACCAATCAGGTCTGGCGATCCGCGCGATCCGGGCCGATGCAGGTCAGCGCGCTGGTCACGTTTGACGATGGCCAAACCCGGTCGCTCGACTCGGTGATCCACGCAGCCACACCACGCCCGGCTCAGCCGCTCGAACTGCGGCTAACCCGCGTGTATGCACCGGAATTGCGTACCAATGCCTGGCAGGTGCGCGTCGATGGCTGGGAGGCGACCCGCGACCGAGTCCGCAAGGTCGTCTTCACGGCCGACGACCACACCCAGACCATCACCGCAGCCGAAGGCATCAGCCCGCGCATCTTCCACACCATCGTGCCCGGCCCGAATGACCCCAACTCAAACACGCCGAAGCTCGCCAAGGCTGTAGTCACCCTCGACGACGGCTCCGAACACCAGCTCGAAGCCCCGATCCACGCCTTGCCGATGCTGGACTGGGCTTGGGAACAGACCGCGTACTGGGGCGAAGGGCAATGGGTCATCGAAGCCCGACTCGTCGGGCCACAGGACCGGCTGGACATGATGCCCATCCGCATCTGGTTCCCGTTTGAAGAACGCAAGCACAGGTTCGATCCCGTCCCGACTTGGCCGGACAACCAGCACCGGGTCATCCTCGCGCCCGGCGAATACCGCACCGAGCGGCCGCAGTACAGCCTCGGCCTGGACCGGGTCGGATACCTCGAAGCCCGCACCATCACCGTCCGCGACAAGCCCGAGCTCCGCCAGGAAACGCTTGAGCTCATCGTGGAACCCGTGGACCACTTGGCCCCCGGCCCGGTCGCACCCCGATGGCGTGAATGGCGCGTGCGCCTGCGCGGGCCGGAGAGTCAGTTGTCCAGCGTCAGTTGGGTGCTCTACGAGACAAGCATCCAAGGCCAGTCGCGCGACGTAAGCATCCACCGGCGCTGGGGCGAGTTTTACGATGGCTTCGAGCACCGGTACTACAGCGAGACCCAACCCTCCATCACCGCCCACGCCGTGATCGCGGGTCAAACCGTCGTGCTCAAATCCCAACCAGCGGGTGGTGACGCTGAGTAACGGCTGGAAGGGCTGATTCCGAAGCAGAGTTAAATATCCTTGACGCTACCGACTGCCCGGCGGATACTGATCTTGTTCGACAAGCGTTTGCCGAGTGAGTTCCGTGCATTCTCCTTACGTTGCCTCATCCCATGGCACGCCGGACGCTTCTCATTGCGACGTGGCTTTCCGGCGGGCTATTAATCATTACGGTCGTACTTGCCATCGCTTCTGTCTGGATAGATCCGTGGTCCCATCACCTATCACTTACCAGTGATTTTCATGCAGGAGTGTGGGGCCGTGGCTGGGACATTCGTTTGGTATTTTTTAATGACACAGACTACGGGCCGTATCGAGGCAGCATGATCGGGGTGTTCGATGACCAAGGAAACATTTACCCGCCGCTGAGAAAAGATGTGCGATTCGGCGACACAGCAGGGGTTTATTATAGGTACTTTCGTTGGGCCGACGCCACGCTTTGGACTCTTATGGTCATGATTTGGTACCCCATCGTTGTATTCTCAGTCCTACTAGCGTGCGTATGGTTGCACTACGTTCTTTGTCGTGCTCGACGTTTGCCGCCACCCCACGAGCAACCATAAGATTGACCTTGAAAATGCCCGCTGAATACTACGAGATCGCGAGTCCGCACCTGAATCGTGTGGTGCATCGTTGGCGGCGTGTCCGTCAATGCTGCACGTTGGGGATATACCTCTTTCCCCTTTTCGCGTTCATTTCCCTCCCTACAGATACGCGAGTTGCGACAGCGTTCGTGTTGATTGCTGTGCTGCTGTTTCCGCTACGGCTGCTTGCTCACTATCGCGTGCTTAACGCATGGGTTCAGAAAAATCAGTGAGCTTCCCCCCAAGTGACGGGCGCGGGGAACAACATGGTTAAGCGGCCTGGTGCTTTGCTTCGTAGGCCGCGGGACTCATATAGTTTAGCGTCGAGTGCAGACGCTGGCGATTGTAAAACACCTCGATGTAGTCGAACA
>JBGTLW010000350.1:0-6820 GCA_041743835.1 Phycisphaeraceae bacterium
TGTTCGACTACATCGAGGTGTTTTACAATCGCCAGCGTCTGCACTCGACGCTAAACTATATGAGTCCCGCGGCCTACGAAGCAAAGCACCAGGCCGCTTAACCATGTTGTTCCCCGCGCCCGTCACTTGGGGGGAAGCTCAATCGGAATCCTGCTGCCCGCGTTGCAGGGTGCCCGTGTGGCATCCATCCAGCTCAAGTGCGCGACCCAACTCAAGCAGATCGTCACCGCGTCCCACAACTACGCGGCGGACCACAACGGGCTGTTCCCCTCTCACCCCAGCCGCGGGGAGGCACCCCATCGGCTCAAGACCAACAACTACGACCTGAACCGAGACTTCGTCAAACCTTACATCGGTGACCTGCGCAACATCATGATGTTCTGCCCCGGCCCGCTGATTACGGTGCGCAACCCGACCGTCGCGCAGTACGTGGAAAACCACGTCACCTACCAATACTTCAACTTCCCGCCCGGCGACCCGAAGTTCCTCATCACCCAGCCCAACCTGACCAGCGACGAGACCGCCGACAACACCGCCACGCTGTGGTCTGACCTCGGGCTGGTGACCGGCGCCGGGGTCTATTTGGGCCACGACGCACCAGCCGTCACTGCGCCCCCCACTGGCATGAACAACACCCGCGTCGATGGCTCAACCCGATGGGTCACGTGGGACGATACTGTGCCCACTTACCTCGACACGGGCAACACCTTCCACAGCCAAGCCACGAACTAACGCCTCAGAACATCTATGAGAATGGGGTGCCATGGTCCACGAGCGAAGCGAGGCTGGCCATGCTTTTCCCCTCTACGTCATCCATGGCCTGCGCTTCGCTTGACCATGGCACCCAGCCCCATCTCGTACACGTTCTCAGCCCGCTTCACGGCCGCGCTTGTGGCAGGTAGCAATCTCCACCACTCATCTGGTACAACCTCCATCGACTGGGACCACCCCCACGATGTGAGGCCATATGAATCAGCACCGCACGCCATGGTTTGAGGACGCCCGGTTTGGCATGTTCATCCCACGCCTGCGGATCACCTGCCTGCCGCAGACCAGCCCCGGCCCGGTGATCTCGGTGTTCGCGATCGACCTCGATGGCCCGCCCGACTTGGAACTCTCCAGGCGACTTAACAAAGCCGACATCTTCCCCATCCTCCCCGACAGACCACCGCGACACCCTGCCGCCGCGCCAGCCGATTGAAGTGGTCACGCATACGCTTATTTGCATCCGATACCATGCACGCAGAGACCCGCCCCCCCAAGGCACCAAGCGCGATGAACCTCACCGATTACATCCATGACGTGGCCGACTACCCCAAGGCTGGCATCCTCTTTAAGGACATCACCCCTTTGCTGGGCAACCCCGCCGCGCTGGCGATGGCGGTCGAGCTTATGGCCAGCCCATACCGCGGCAAGGGGATCGACCTGGTCTGCGGGGCCGAGTCGCGCGGGTTCATCTTCGGGACCGCGATCGCGCAGGCGCTCTCCGCCGGGTTCGTCCCCATCCGCAAGCCCAAGAAACTCCCCCGGCCCGTCCACAGTATCGCCTACGGCCTTGAGTACGGCACGGACACCCTCGAGGTCCACACCGACGCGGTCAAGCCCGGCCAGAAAGTCCTCATGGTCGATGACCTGCTCGCCACCGGGGGCACCATGAAAGCCTGTTGCGACCTGATCGATAAACTCGGCGGGCAGATCATGGGCGTCACCGTCCTGATCGAACTGCTCGGGCTCCCTGGCCGTGCAATACTCAAACCCTACGACAACGTCCACGCCGTGCTGACCTACTGACCACCCCCCCCAACGCCCCTAACGCCCATCGGCTCCCGCCGATGGTTCCCCTCCGAAGCGAGCCGGGGGCCCACCGTCGGGAAACGGTGGGCGTTGGGAGGCGATGGGCGTTAGGGTTCACCAACGATGCACCCCCGATCCGAAAAAGACCGCAAGCCGCCGTTGCACCGCACACCGACATACTGGGAGCGGACGCAGTGGCCCTTGCAGTCGCTGTATTTCCTGCTGCCGCTGCTGATCGCGTATGAGATCGGGACCGCGCTGTGGACAGCGGGGACGACGATCCTGGCGCAGTCGCTGCTGGGACGGTTCTTCGAGATGTTCGGCGCGACCGGCGTGTACCTGCCCGGGCTCCTGGTGGTGGTCGTGCTGCTGGTCTGGCACCTCCAACGCAAAGACCCCTGGCAGCCCGAGCCCAAACTGCTGTGCGGGATGCTGATCGAGACGGTCTTCCTCACGATGCCGCTGCTGATGCTGACGCTGGTGCTCAGCCGGGAGGTCGCGCTGGCCCTGCACGCGCTGGCGCCGGGGGTGGATGACTACAGTTGGAAAGCTCAGATGGTGCTCTCCATCGGCGCGGGGATCTACGAGGAGCTGCTGTTCCGATTGATCGGCATCGCGCTGCTGCACCTGCTGCTGGTGGATTTTCTCGCGCTGCCGAGCAAGGTGGGCGGGTGGGGGGCGGTGCTCATCACAGCCCTCGCGTTCGCGTTGTATCACCGGTTCGACAGCTACAACCCGATGGTCTGGAGCAACAGCGACTGGAGCCGGTTCATCTTTTACACCCTCTCGGGCGTGTACTTCGCGGGCATCTACATCACGCGCGGCTTCGGCATCGTCGTCGGCGTCCACGCGCTGTACGACGTGGTCGTCTTCTCCCTACGCCACATCGACACCGCCTGACACGCACCGCCGCGAAGCTCGGCCGCACGCCCATCCAGGCCGCCCCGTCCCCGAGGCGGGCCGTCGGGGATGGCCGCGCCACGGTAGCCCTTTGGTCTGTGGTGGGCTATGATAAATCGCTGTGCTTGTGGGCTTTTTGTTTCGGTGGTCTTTCTCGCCTTTTTCAGTGATTGGACACGCATGAATATCTCGCGATGGTTTGGGACCCCGGGCTTTGCCGCGGTGGTTTTGGTCTGCCTGCTCACGCTCGGCGGTTCGAGTTGGGGGCAGGACGCGGGCGCGGAGGCGGACCCGGCCGCGGCTGCCATCGATAGGTTGACGGTGACGGATGAGGCGGGTCGGCTGCTCCCCAGGCCTTACCCTGTGGACCGGGCCCTTGCCAACCCGGTGCATAGCGACGACTGGCTGGAGGGCTACCGCACACGCACCGATCGGCTGCTCCGCACCGCGATGACGCAGCGGTTCTCCTTCAGCACTTATTTCGAGAACGAGAAGTACGCGCTGGGCCACGCGATGGCCCGGACCCTGTCGGGCGACAAGGCCGGCCGGGACGCGCTGTCCGCCACCGACGCGCAGGCCAACGATTGGCACAAGGAAACCGCGGGCATCGACTACTACGCCTGCTTCGTCATCAAGCACCAGCCCCGCAAGTACTTCTACTTCAAGGATGTGCTCCCCCCCGCCTACCGCCAGCAGATGTTTGACGGCGCCAAGTCGTGGACCGGGGTGGACCCGCTGCGTCGCCCGCACCACATGTATGACAGCAGCAAGCGAAACCAGGGCTGGGGACCCGATGCGAGGAATAGCTGGGTCGATGTGCGCGGCACGGACAACCTGATGATGATGCGCAGCACCGCCGTGTACCTGATGGCGGAAGAGACCGGCAGCGCGGAGGTCGCTCAAAAGTACAAGCAGGAGCTGCTCGGCTTTGCCGCGGCGATGTACCGGGTGGGCAACGGGGAGTGGGACTCGGAGAACTACCTCGGGCACACGATGACCCCGCTGTTCAACACGCACGACTTCGCGAAAGACCCCGAGGTGCGTGCGGCCAGCAAGGCCATGCTCGACTGGCTGGCCGCGGCGATGGCGGTGAAGTATTACCGCGGCGCGGCCAACGGCCCGACCAAACGCGACTACAACCACGTCCAGCCCCTTGGCGGCAGCCTCGCGGAGACCGCCTGGATGATGTTCGGCGCACCGGTGGACCCCAAGCACTTCGAATACGACCTCATCCACATGGTGACCAGCGGCTGGGTCCCGCCGCCCGCGATTGTGAACCTGGGCACGAACAACTTTGATCGGCCGCGCGAGCTGCTCAACACCAAGCCCTCCTACAGCGAGCCACAGCGCGGCAACTGGAAGATCAAGCCCGCGTTCCACGAGACGTACTACATCGGGCGCACGTTTGAGTTCGGCAGCCTGGCCGAGGGAACCAGCACCGATGGCGGGGATGTCAACGGCTTTAAGATCATGGCCGACGACGACAGGCGTGGCGTCTTCGACTTGCAGATCGCGCCCACCGCGAGGGTCGATCGCATCGGCAGCCCGCAGTACCAGCAGGGCGTCACCGGCGGGCCCAACCGCGTGGCGCAGTACCGCAACCTCGCGATCTGGCTGGTGAAGAACGGCACATCGGACTGGAGCGCGGTGCTCCCCGAGTCGGTGCCCGTGGAAGTGGTGGATGGCGTCACGTTCCTGCGCGGCGACAGCACGTGGATGGCGCTTCACCCGATCAACATGAGCGCGTTTGCGGTGGACGAGGAGCGCACGCAGAACGTCAAGGGCTTCACCGCGCAGCAGCGGGTACGCGTGGAGGAAGTGGACCCGGAGACGGGCAAGACCACGCGGGTCAACAGGATGCAGCCGGTGTACCGCGAGCGCTGGCCCGAGCACCGCGGGTTGGCGGCCAAGGGCGGCGGGGCGGCTGGGTTCAGCGGCTTTGCGATCGAGGTGGGGGAGTCGCCGGACTACGCTGACTACGCCGCGTTCAAGGCCGGGGTGCTTGCGAACGCGAAGCTTGAGCTGGACAAGCTGGCCGGCGGCGAGGTGGGGTTTGTCTCATCAACGGGCAGCACTGTGCGGATGGCCTGGGCGGACAACCCGGCGGGGTTCAAGGTCTGGCGCGATGGCGAGCTCCACGACTGGGCGGAGCACGGCAAGTACGCCTACCGGGAAGCGGGCAAGCTGGCGGATGGATTGATCTTCCAGCAGTGGGGCGACGACGGCGGGACACTCACCGTGAACGCGGGCGGCCGATCATTCACCAGCACCGTGACACCCGAGGGCAAAGCGACCTTTGAAAACCGGTGAAGCTTATGCGGTCGCTTCGATGAGGTCGCTGACGCGGGTCATCGCGATATCGATCTTGCCCAGGACGGACGTGGTGTAGATGATCCACTGGCCATCGGCGCTGAAGTGCGGGTGCGGGTCGATGTGCAGCGGCGAGCGGGGCACCGGCGGCAAGGGCATGGCCGCGACGATGGCGGCCTTCTTCCCGGTCTTGCGGTTAAAGAACATGATCTCGCAGGGCTTCTCCCCCCACTTGTAAGGCGATTCATCCCAGACCCAGTATTGCCGCGTCGCCTCGGTGTGGCCGTGGCACACCGGGCCCTTGTAAACGTGCGTGGTTTGCCCGGTGGTGGTGTCGTGCTCGAACAGCCCGTCGTCGTAATGCACCCAGCAGAGCGTGCCGTCGGGCGCCCACCACTCGTGGGAGACCTTGTGGTTGTGATCGTACACGCCGCGCGGGTCCACAGCGTCCATGCGTCCGTTGATGGTGCTCATCAGCCAGATGCGGTGGGTGTAATAGAACTGCTTGCCGCTGACGGGGTGATAGAACCAGTCCATGGCGATGCTGAACGTGTCTGGATCGGTGGGGCTGAACTGCGCGTGGTTCATGTGGTGGGAGAACTCGGTCAGCGCGCGGTATTCCCCGGTCTCGATGTCGCCGACGCCGACCTGCCACGTCCCGCCGATGTGCGAGTCCAGCAGGAGGAAGCGTCCGTCGGCCGACCGCGTCAGGTGCGTCGCCACGCGCTGGACAAACCGCCCGGACACCAGCTCGCCCGGCAGCTTCAGCACCCGCGCGACCTGCCCCGTGTCGTCAATCTTCCACACGCTGTCGCCGCTGGTGAAGAAGCACGATCGGCCATCGGTCTCGACCATCGGGGACTCGCTCTGGAAGAACGTGCGCGGCAGCAGACGGGCAGACGGGGCCGCGGGGTCCAGCGACACCACACCCAGGCACTTGTTCTGCGTCGGCGGGAAGCCGCAGTACATCCACAACCGCTCGCCGTCGGCCTGCAGCGACGGCGTTGCGAAATAGAAGCACATCTGCACGTCGGCCACGCGATGAGTCAGGATGTGACTCACCACGCCCGATTGAGGATCACGCCACGCCTGAAAGTACGGATGCTGGTTTAGGTCGAACATGCTGCATACTCTAACGCCCTTCACCGATTGCATCAGCCTACGGTGCGCTCACGGGGCCAGACGGCCCGCGCTAAACGGGGTGAGGGGAGCGCACCGCGATGCCGATCTTGCCGACGGTGCGCTGCGTCTCCTGCAGCCGGTGCGCCTCGGCCAGGTCTTCGAGGGCAAAGGTCTGGGCGTGGTGGGGCTTGAGCTTGCCCGCGTCCACCAGCTCAGCCGCGGTCATCAGGATCGAGCCGTGACGCTCGACATTGACATCGTGCCTCCCCGCCGCGCCGATGAAGACGGTGAACAGCGACGCGTTGAGCAGGAACAGCGGCGAGAGGTCCGTGCCCGCGGGCACACCCACAATCGTCGCCAGTCGTCCTTCCGGCGCGACGCACTCGACACTCTTAACAAACGTGTCCCCGCCCACGCAGTCCACCACCACCGCGCAGCCCCGGCCATCGGTCAGGTCGCGCACCGTCTGCACCACATCGCCACCGCGGTAGTCGATCACTTCGTCCGCCCCGAGCTGCTTCCACAGCGCGATCGACTCGGCCCGGCCGGCGGTGGTCAGCACACGGCAGCCGTGCGCCTTGGCGAGCTGGATCGCGATATGACCCACGCCCCCCGCCCCCGCCTGGATCAGGATCGTCTCGCCCGCGTGCAGCCGGCAGCGCGTGTGGACCGCCTCCCAGGCGGTGATCGTCAC
>JBGTLW010000351.1:0-17079 GCA_041743835.1 Phycisphaeraceae bacterium
GAACTTGGCTTTGATGGCGTCCTGCCCCTGCTTGAGGAGCTTGGGTCGGAGCTTGACGGCCCCGGGCTTGTACGCGCCGTGGACGTTGCCGAATGTCGCGGCGAACATATAGGTGCCATCCACTTTGGACATCGCTTCATACACACGGACCATGTCTTCGGGGGTGGTGTAGAGCTCGCTATCGGGGGTGTCCTCGGAGCCGGCCGCGCCGTCTTCCTCGCCGCCGACGACGCCAGCCTCGATCTCGATGACCTGGCCGATCTTCGCCATGCGCTTGAAGATGGGGACGGAGAGCGCGAGGTTTTCTTCCAGCGGCAAACCCGAGGCATCGAGCATGTGCGAGTTGTAGAGCGGGAGCTTGCCCTCAGCGACGCGGCGCTCCGACTCCTCGATCAGCGGGATCATGAATGTGTCGATCGCGTCGGGCGGGCAGTGGTCGGTGTGGAGCACGACGTTGATGTTGAGCTTGGCGGCGACGCGGTGGATGTGCTCGGCGATGGAGATCGCGCCCAGCACCATGTCCCCGAGCACAAGGCCCGAGGCGAACTTGCCCCCGCCGGTGGACACCTGGATCATGCCGTCGCACTTGAGGTCGGAAAAGGCCTTGAGTGCCGCGTTGGCGGTGACCATGGAGCTGACGTTGATGGCGGGGTAAGCGAACTTGTTCTCGAAAGCGTTCTCGAGCATCTGCTTGTACGTTTCGTAGCTGGCGACAGGCATGTCGTGTCCTTAGGGTACGGGGTTGATAAGTGGGGCCCTGCCTCGGTGCAGGAAGAAAGAATTATAGCAAATCCACCCACGCGCTGGGTTGTGCGCTTTGCCCGCGCTGCGTTAACACAGAACATGGTAAAACACCGCACATCATGAAGAAACAGCACCAGATCAGTGTGACAAGCGCCCGGGGTTTCCGGGCGGCGGCGGGGACCTGCGGGATTAAACCTTCGGGGAAGCCCGACCTAATGCTCATCGCGTCGGAGGTTCCCTGTGCCGCGGCCGGGGTGTTCACGACCAATCAGGTCAAGGGCGAGCCGGTCAAGGTCAGCCAGCGGCACATCCGCAACGGCCGAGCCCAGGCGATCATCTGCAACAGCGGCGTCTCGAATGTCGCCACCGGGCGGCAGGGCGAGCAGGACGCGATCACGATGTGCGAGGTGACAGCCGAGGCGTTGGGGCTTGCGACCGGCGATGTGCTGGTGGCATCCACCGGCGTGATCGGTCGGCGGCTGCCGATGGACAAAATCACGCCCGGGATCGAGCAATTGGCGACCCGGCTTGGCCGGGGTGCAGCAGTCGGCGCGGCCGCGGCCCAGGCCATCATGACCACAGACACCGTGCCCAAGGCCGCGGTTCGGCGGATCACCATCGGCGGCAAACCCGTGACGCTCGGGGGCATCGCCAAGGGTGCGGGCATGATCGCCCCCAACATGGCGACCATGCTCAGCTTCATCACCACCGACGCGAGCGTCAGCCCCGCTGTCCTCAAACGGCTGTTAAAGGATGCGGTTGGGCAGACGTACAACCGCATGACCATCGACAGCGACACCAGCACCAGCGATAGCGTGATGCTGCTGGCCAATGGTTTGGCGGGAAATCCGCAGATTACGGGCGCCGGTGAATCGCTCGACACGTTTGCTTCGGCGCTGGTGAGCCTTTGCCGCGACTTGTGCGAGCAGCTCCTGCGCGATGGCGAGGGGATCACCCGGCTGATCCGCATCAAGGTGCTTGGGGCGGCGAGCATGAAGGATGCGGATCGCGTCGGCCGGTCCATCGCCAACAGCCCGCTGGTGAAGTGTGCGGTGCATGGGGGGGACCCGAACTGGGGCCGACTGGCCATGGCGGTGGGCAAGTCGGACGCGAAGGTGACCCCCGCGAAGCTGTCCATCGCTATCGCGGGCCTGCGGGTGTTCCATGCGGGTCAACCCACGAAGCTGGGCCTTTCGCCTACCGCGGGATTGAAGAAAGCCATGCGAAAAGATGAGCTGGTCATCACGGTCGACCTTGGCGTGGGCAAAGCGGCAGCCGATTGGCTCGGTGGCGATCTGTCCAAGGATTACGTGACCATCAACGCCGACTACACGACATAAAGCCTTGCCGTGAAGCGGGTTCTGAAGCGCGTGGGTATGGGCACTGATGGTCAAGTTGGTGCCAGGGCCTGTATGAGTTTTTCGATTTTCTCAAGCAATAAACGGGGCCTTCTCGCGTTGTAGGGTAGGCAGGCGCGTCACCTTGCTTGTGGTGCTTGCAATAGTGAGTTGACGATCGCTTGGTTATCAGCATGTCGTCCGGGAGCTTTAGGGTGAGAACCGCAGCCATTAATTTACGTCTGGTCATCTTACTTGTGCTTTGCGGGGCGGGGGTTTTGTGCGCACCCGCAATGTATGGTCAGCCTGCTGCGCTCAACGAGCAGGCTGTGCTCGACGCGTACCGCCAGCACTGGCTTGAGCGCGAGCGTGCTGCCACGAACGAGCCGACGCGGATCGCGCTGGCGGCCGAGCTTCTGGAGGCTGCGCGGGCAGCGAAGGATGATGCCCCGCGGGCGGTGTTGCTGTGCCAGCGTGCTTATCACTTCGGTGCGATGCAGCGGGCTTCCTACGCCCCCGCAGCCGAGGCTCTGGAGCTCATGGCCGAGTTGGAGCCGGCCCGAAAGATCGAATCGCTGGAAAAGCTGAGCAAGCTGTACCAGACCGCCTATCACGAGAACACCTCCGCGAATCTGGGGATGGGCATGGGGACAGCAGACGCCATGGCCCTTGTCGCCCGCGAACGCCACAGACAATTGGAACAGCAGATCCAGACAGACGGTATTGAAATGTTAGCCTTGCTCGTGGAGGCCAACCGAGTCCTCCGGGATTGGCAGGTAGCCCAGCGGACCGCTGGTGCGGTGATCAACAGCGCCCGCAGCCTGGAGCGCCGCTTGGCGGCCCGTGATGCAAACGATGTGCAATTGGTCCGTGATTTTTTGGCCAAGCACGAACCGTCCCTTGAGCGTTATGAGAAGGAAGTTCAGGCCGCGGGCCGTTTCAAGGACACTGTGACCCGGTTGGTACGTGCCGACCCCGACGCGATCGTCTCCAAGGAGGAGCGGACGGAGATCGGTTGGCTGTATCTGGCGGAGTTCAATGCCCCAGCCAAGGCCAAGCCGTACGCCGACGCGTTCCTGGCACCGGCTCATTGGGCATTTCTCGATATCGCAGCCAAGCCGGTGGACGAATTGGAGACGCAGGAGCATCTGGACTTGGCGGGCTGGTACGCCGACTTGTCGGAAGTCGCCCCCGAGGGCCGCAGCCAGCGGAACCTGCTGGGCCGCGCCGCGTACCTCCTCGCGCACTGCGATGGGGAGTTTGATGCATCGGACCAGAAGCTGGCGCGAGCCAAGACGCTGGCCCAGCGGTTGGATACCAAGGCCATCGAATTGAAGATGGCGCTGCTGGGCATCCGCGTCAACCCCAGACCCGGCAGCGTTGCCCCGCGACCCGAACCCCAAACGCCAAGAGTTGCCACGGTCGATGTCGAGTTGCCGCGCGAGGAGCCGCCGGCGCTCAGACCTGCCCCCACAGAAAAGAATGTCCCTTCTCACGATTTGCCCAAGCAGCCCGATGCTTCGACTTCCTATCAGAGACGCGGGGACAAGCCCCTGCCCAGGCCGAGTTGGCTCGACGACGATGAGGACAACTACTGGACGGGCCGCGAGAAGAGTATCTTTGATCTTGAATGAGACTGACGGCAAAGAACGTCCAGCGGCCCGGCCGGTCAGCCTCAACCCTTGCTTGCATGGCCGTGCCTAAAATATCGGGCGGATGCCAAAGTTCACTGGCCAACCCCCCGAATCCGACTGCGCTAGCCCAGCCGCCTGGGCACAACACATGGTGCAGACACAAATCGCCGCCCGCGGCATTGCCGATGCCGCCGTGCTCGAAGCGATGCGCACAGTGCCGAGACACAGGTTCGTGCCCGGCCACGCCCTCGTCGATGCCTACGCAGACCGGGCACTGGTCACATTGCATCACCAAACCATCAGCCAGCCTTACGTCGTCGGGCTCATGACGCAACTGCTGGAGGTGTTGCCGGGCATGCGCGTCCTGGAGGTGGGCACAGGGAGCGGCTATCAGACCGCCGTCCTGCTGGCGATGGGTGCGGACGTGGTCACGATCGAACGCCACCGCGCACTCGCGGATGAGGCAGACGCATTGCTCCGCGAGTTGTTTCCCAGTGCCTCCTGCAAGGTCGTGGTGGGGGATGGCACGCTTGGGTCGCCCGATGATGCACCCTTCGACCGCATCATCGTGACAGCCGGTGCGCCGGGGCTACCCGTGGCGCTGCGACAGCAGCTCGCCGACGGCGGGCGCATCGTGATCCCCACCGGCACACGCGAGGAGCAGGTGCTGGTGACTTTCCAATTGCACAACGGCCGATGGCTCGACACACACAGCCTGCCCTGCCGCTTTGTCCCGTTGCTAGGTGAGGACGGTTGGGCCGACGAACCAGAGCGTTGAATCAGTCGTCCAGCGCGATCCGGCTACACGCGGCGGAGCATCAATCGCTTTTACTCCGTACCGTCCGCCGCCTTCTGCCGGGGCTTCCCGACGCAGATGAGTTTGTCGGCCGTGCGGATCAGCATCGCACCATCGACCGGGGCCACACCATAGACCCGGCTTTCCGTGGGCAGGTCATTGACAGCCAGTTCGCCGGGGCCTTCATCATCGGGCACCAGCACGTGCGTCTTACCCTTCTCGGTGAAGCAGTAGATGCGGTCGCCCGCGGCTATCGGTGCGGTCCACAGGCTGCCGTTGAGCATGTGCGTCCAAAGCTTCGCGCCGGTGGCGGCATTGATGCAATACAACTCCCCCTTGTGAGTGGCCATGTAAACCCGGTTGTTCACGATCAGCGGCGAGTGGTAACCATTGCTGAACTCATCCAGCCGCCAAAGCACGCGTGTATGGTTGATGTTTCCCTCGCCGCCGCGTTGCACAGCCACAGCCGTTTCGCTCCACGCATCCGCGATGACCACCAGCCCGTCATTCCCGATGACCGGCGTGCAGATGCCCTCAGCCCCGCCGATCAGGGTCCACACCGCGTCACCGGTTGCGAGGTCAAGCTCCCCGATGCCGCCCTCCGAGCTCACCAGCAGCCGTGGCGTGTCGGTGTCCGCATCCACCACGACCGGGCTTGAGTAGCTGCGTTTGGTATCGCGGTCTTTCTTCAGGATTGTCTTGCCCGTCGCGCGATCGGCCAGGAGCAGGTAGCTCTGCCCGCTGTGATCGATCAACACGACCACAGCCTTGGGCGTGAGAGCCAGCGAGGCGCTGAGGCCGAAGCTGCTTTCGATCTCGCCGTACTCCGTCGTGAGCGCTCTTTGCCAGCGGACCTCACCATCAAGGTCCAGTGCCGCGAGATCGCCCGACTCAAAAAACACATACAGCCCATCGGCGGCTACGACCGGCGTCGGCGCGGCACGCGTGCTTTGGCCGTCCAGCTTGTCGCGCTGCGTTGCGGTGAAACCGGTCCACCACTTGGCTTCGCCCGTGGCGATATCGATCGCGATGACCTGATAACCGTCGCGGATTTTGCCAGCGTCTTCCTGCGCCGAAGTGACATACACGACGCCTTCATGCACGACCGGCGCGGACTGGCCCTGGCCGGGCAGGTCGTAGGTCCACGCGATATGGTGGTCAGCCGCCCATTGCTCGGGGAGATTCTGAGCCGCGGTGGTTGAGCTGCCATCGCCCCGGAAGCCCGGCCACGCGTCGCCGGGTGTGACCGCCGCCGCGGGCCTGCTTGCAGCGAGGCACAGCAGCAACGCTATCAGGGTCACCTGTTGTCCAACCAAGAAGCAACCCCTAGACATTGCCGGATCCCCTTGTGCGCTGCGGAGCGTGCCCTTGGTCGGAACAAAAGCTGGGGCAGGGCGGCCCGAGCATATAAGTTTGTCTATGCGTCGGTCACACACCCGACGGACGCGGGGTGGACGCACTTGATGTATTTGTAGAGCGTGCCTCTGCTTGCCTTGAGCGGCGGCGCGGTCCACGCGTTCTTTCGCTTGGCGATCTCGCTGTCCGAGGCGTCGAAGGTGATCGCATGGGTCTGGTCATCGATGGTGATGGTGTCGCCATCACGCACCAGTGCGATGGGGCCGCCTTCCTGCGCTTCGGGGCAGACGTGGCCGATGATGAACCCGTGGCTGCCACCGCTGAAGCGTCCGTCGGTGATGAGCGCGACACTATCGATATAGCCCGCGCCCGCCAACGCGCTGGTCGGAGTGAGCATCTCCGGCATACCGGGGCCACCCTTAGGCCCCTCGTAGCGGATTACGATCACGTCCCCGTGATCGATTTTGCCCTGCTCCAGCCCCGCGAGCATGTCCTCCTCCGAGTCGTACACCTTGGCCGGGCCTTGGAAGCGCAGGCCCTGCTTGCCGGTGATCTTGCCCACCGCACCTTCCGGCGCGAGGTTGCCACGGAGGATGGAGATATGCCCGGTCGCTTTCAAAGGCTTCTCAAGCGGTGCGATCACATCCTGATTCGCCGAGAACTCGGGCAGGCCTTCGAGGTTCTCGCGCAGGGTTTTGCCGGTGACGGTCATGCATGAGCCATCGAGCAGGCCCTCGCCGAGCAGGTACTTCATGACTGCGGGCGTGCCCCCGACCTTGTGCAGGTCTTCCATGACATACTTGCCCGAGGGCTTCATGTCCGCGAGCAGCGGGATACGCTTCTGGACGGACAGGAAGTCATCGATCGTCATCGGCACATCGACTGATGCAGCGATCGCCAACAGGTGCAGCACCAGATTGGTCGAGCCTCCCATCGCCATGCAAACCACCATCGCGTTCTCGAACGCGGCGCGGGTCATGATGTCGCGTGGCTTGATGTCCAACTCCATCAGCTTCAGGATGGCGGCACCGGCCCGGAGGCACTCGTCCTGCTTGCCCTGATCGACCGCGGGGATCGACGCGGAATAGGGGAGGCTCATCCCCATCGCCTCGGCCGCGCTGGCCATGGTGTTGGCGGTGTACATCCCGCCGCACGCGCCCGCGCCGGGGCAGGCCTGTCGGACGATCGCCTTGCGCTCGGCCTCACTGATCTTGTCGGTGATCGCTTCGCCATAAGACTGGAACGCGCTGACGATATCGAGCTTGCGCTCTTCGCCGCGTACCGTCGCGCAGCCGGGCTTGATCGTCCCGCCGTAGATCATGATGCTCGGGCGGTTGAGCCGACCCATCGCCATCAGGCAGCCGGGCATGTTCTTGTCGCACCCCGGCAGGGCGATCAGCGCGTCGTACCACTGCGCGCCCATCACGGTTTCGATGGAGTCCGCAATCAGGTCGCGCGATTGCAGCGAAAAGCTCATGCCGTCGGTACCCATCGAGATGCCGTCCGACACGCCGATGGTGTTGAACCGCATGCCGACCAGGCCCGCAGCGACGACACCCCGCTTGACCACCGCAGCGAGGTCGTTGAGGTGCATGTTGCAGGAATTGCCCTCGTACCAGTTGGCGCATATCCCGACCTGGGGCTTGTGCATGTCCGCTTCGGTCATGCCCGTGGCATATAGCATCGCCTGGGATGCCCCCTGGCTGGCGGGCTGGGTGATGCGGGCGGAGAACTTATTCAACTGCGATCCGGTTGTTGGCATAGCACGTACTCGTCAAGTGATCAATGAAATCCTGCGGCGGGGAGCAAACCCCGTGTTTGACGCACAGGCGTTCATGCGGCTGGAATCTGTCGGCCGTCAGGCGTCGTCCCCCTATGTCGGCTCGGGATTGTAACGCATCAGTCTCTCGTACAACTCGGCCCCGCGCTCGATGGCCGGGATGCTGACCCACTCATCTCGGGTGTGCGCCGCCTGAGCACCGCCGGGCCCGAGCACCAGTGTCGGCAGGCCTGCGGCCGCGGTGTAAGCCGCGTGCGTGGCGAACGGTGCACCAAGGGCCAGTGTCGGCAAGCCTATCTCCCGCAAAACGGCCTGAGCCGCGGGCAGCAGCAACGGCTTGCTCAGATCGGGGCCGAAAGGCGGGTGCGCGATCATTTGCGTCAAGACATAATCCACATGCAGCAACTCATCGAGCATGTATCGCAGCGCCGGCTCGACCTGATGCGGGTCCTCAGCGGGGGTGACGCGGCGATCGATGGTGATGGTGCACTGATCGGGCACGATGTTGGGGGAGCTGCCGCCGCTGATCATGTTCACGGTGCAGACCGGGGCGCCGGTCATCGGGTGGTCGTCCTGCAAGGCCGGCGCGTATCGGGACTCGATCGCGTCGATGACCTTGACCATCGCGCTGATCGCTGAGCGGCCCTCGTGTGGGACGGAAGAGTGTGCCGCGATGCCGCGCGTCGTCAGCGTCCATCGGACGCAGCCGTTGTGCGCCACGATAGGGCGGAAGTCGGTCGGCTCGCCGACGATGACACCCCAAGGCTCGAAGCCAAGCGATGGGTAATCGTGGTCGATAAACGCCTGCACGCCGCGCATGGCGACTTCCTCATCCACACTGAACAGCAGGGCGACGTTGTTGGGTTTGTTCCCGCTGCCTTGGGCGTACTGCCGCAGGGCCCAGAGCATCGCGGCTCCCGTGCCCTTGGTGTCGCAGGTGCCCCGGCCCAGCATCTTCTTGCCCTCGATCTTGCCGCCAAATGGGTCGATGGTCATCCCCTCGACCGCCACGGTGTCCAGGTGGCTGTCGAACAGCAGCCACGGCAAGGCAGGATCGACCAGACAGGTCACGAGCAATTGATCGCATTGCCCCGGCACAGGATGCCGTGAGGTTTTCAGCCCCCATGCCTTGGCGATGTCTCCGAGAATCTTGACTAGCACCCCTTCCCCGCCGGCATTGCCGGGGAGGTCCGCGTTCACGCTGTTGACCCGGACCATCCGCTGCAGCAGGTCGATGACACTGGTGGGATTGCCTTGCATAGTTCCTTCAGGATACCCTTTCGTGCAGCGGGACCACCATTGAATCGGAGGAATCACCTGCCGCGACGCATCGGGTTGCTCAGCAGGTTGTCGTAGCCGGGGACAATCATGTCCGCGATCTCGATGGCCTCCACAAAACTCTCCTGAGCCTGCTCGATGTCCACCGCGCCGCGGAGCACCCGCCCGTGTTCGAGGTGTTCCACGGTTGCCACGGCCGGCCCGGCGATCAGCGTCGTGCTGGTTGGCTGACTCAGCAGCAGCCCGCACGTGCCTGGCGTCACGCCGGGCAGCGGGAACAGGTCCACCCGCTTTGCGATCCGATCCGGCGCGTTGACACAACGCTTGAGCAGGGCGATTTCCTGTTGCAGCGTGGCTTGCAACTCTTCATCCTCCGCTTCGCGGAAGTTCTGCACCAGAGCCGCACCGACCGCCTCGCGTTCCCGCTCGCAGATCAGCCACTTCGCATCGGGGAACGCGGTGATACCCCAGCGGTTCTCGGGGCGGAAGCAGGTGAGGAAGACCTCGGTAATGTCATCGGGAGTCAGGCCCGCCCGCTCACCCAGGCGGGCAGCGACGACCTGTGGGGGCAGGCCGGGGTCCACGAGGATGCGATGGCCGTCGGTCTCGATCAGCGTGGTCGTCGCGTGTGGCGTGCGGGCCGAGCCTTGCCGCTCCCATAGCTCATGCACAGCCAGGGCACCGATACTGATGATGCGATAATTCATGGGTTTGACGCTCGCGGTCGGGCGGTGGCTTCAGGCAATGCGGGGGGGGTGGGGGTGAGGGGGGTCAGCCCTTATTCCTTGAGATGGTCTTTGTGGGTCCATGGCAGAGCCCCGCCCAGGTCCGCTTTGCGCTGCTTGAGCCGGCGCAGCACCACCGAAGGGATCAGCCGGTGCAAGCGATCCACATCCCCCCCCGAGGCGATCTGCTTGATGAGGGTGGAACTGGTGAAGGCGTATTGTTCGCCGGACATGATGAAAACAGTTTCGATATCGGTGAGCGCGCGGTTGGTCAGCGCGAGTTGGAACTCGAAGTTCAGGTCGGTCACGTTGCGAAGGCCACGCAGGATCGCTGTGGCGTTGATGGATTTGGCAAAATCGACGGTCAGCCCCGCGAATGCCCGCACCTCCACGTTGTCTCCCCCCAGCTCCGCGACCAGCTCACCGATCATGGCGACGCGCTCATCCTGCGAAAAGATGTCACGCTTGGCGGGGTTCTGCCCGACCGCAACGACCAGCCGGTCGAAGAGGTGTCGGCCACGGTTGATGACATCGAGGTGCCCGTTGGTGATCGGGTCGAACGTGCCGGGGAACAGGGCGACTTTGCGGGTTGGCGTGCCGTCTGCATTCATGGCCGCGAGTATAGCACCCGGCACGCGACGCCCGTCGCGCCGGTTCAGGAAAACGGTGCCCTGTAGTCGTCGCGGCCGGTTGGGTATTTGCACAGCGAACCGCTGAGGCCTGGCGCGTAGCCATCGGGCACAGCCGGGCCGAAGGGTCGGCTCCACGCGTACCCGCCTAGCTGCACGCCCACGCCTTCGCTGAGTCTGGTGATCTGGGGCTGAGCGTCGCGGCTGACCGTCATCAGCGCATAGATGCCGTGGCGTTGTTTGCCGGTGAAGCGTGCCCGGATGTACGGCCGTCCGGGGTAGTGGACGGTTGTTCCCCCCTGGTAGGTTCGCTTGGAGTCGGGCATCCGCTCAAGCGTGATCTGTGCGGGAACACTGGCGAGGAAGCAGACACGCATGGTGATGTGGTCCGGCGATGCAAGTGTGAAGCCTCGGCCATCGGGATCGATCGTTGCGGTGAGGCGGGGGTCGAAGGTTTGTGTCCAGAGCCAGTCGCGCCCGGCTCGGTGGTCGTCGATCTGATCGAGGAGCGCGAGAACCGCTGGGCAGCCCGAGGCCCCGCTGTAATCCACCGCGACCAGGCGTTCGTGATAGGCGTTGGACACCCTCCGCATGTCCACCCCGAACACCCCGCAGCCGGCCCCCAGCGCGGCGTCCGCCTCATCGAGCATGATGGGGCCAAGCCCCTTGCTGTCGCCCGATTCGTCGGCGGGGTAGCAGACCGTCTGGTAGGCACGGTCTCCGCGCGCCTGCCCGCCGCCCATGCACCAGTCGTATCCCAGAGCCATGAAGCGCAGTGAGCCCGCGTCGTCCTGCTTGTGCCCGCCCGCGAAGGTTGTCTTGGCGTACACGCCGAGGATGGCATCATCGCCGTCGGCATAGCGGTTGCGTGCGAAGTGCAGGCCCTGTCGATGGTCGGTGACGCGGTGGGGCAGCGCGGCATCGGGTGGCGTGGGCTCCGCGTCATAGGGGTAGTGAACCAGCGCGAAGAAGTAGCCGCCAAAACCCGGCGCATAGATGCCCGGGCCTTCGTGACCCGACAGGCGGTCCCACATCCATCGCAACCCCCCGCGCAAGCCCGCGGGCTCACGGCTCGCAAGGTGGATCATGTTGATGGTTGCGTTGTCCTGTGGCCAACTCTGGCCGGCATCATTCCACGAAAGCATCATCCCCCAGCTACGGGTCGGGTCTGCTAACGCCCCGTCATCTTTAATGCCGGGGCGGTCCGCGGCCGTCGCAAAAAACGACGCGGCGATGTGCTCGATGCCGGGTATTTGCGATGCGATGTCGTACCCGTCGAAGTTCTTGCACGCGATGATGGCGGGCAGCAGCAAGTCGAACGTGTACAGCGTGTAGCCCAGCCCCTCGTGATATAGCCCCGCGTTGCCTAGCTGCGTGGCGAAGGCCTTGAGCCGGGCGCGGGACCAGTGGATCAGCTCGGTCATGTCACAGGGTGCGCTGCCGGGCTGTGTTGGTTTGCCGTGCGCAGCCATGGCCGCCATCACCGCCCCGCTGTGTGAGACAGCCCAGTGGTTGTTCGACACCACGTGCGGGTTGCCGCTGTGCAAGGGGACTTCTTGCTGGGCCTGGGCGCACCAGACCAGCTTGCGGATGAGTGCGGCCTGCCTCTTCTCGTCGAGCGCGTCATAGCAGCAGGCCGCGACGATCGATCCGAGCATCCCCCAGTGACCGATGGAGAGCTGCGCACCTGTCCAGGCCCGGGTCAGCGTGTCGTAGGCGTCTGCTGCCCGTGTGGCGTAAGCGCGGTCGCCGGTGATCAGGTAGCCGATCGCGGCACACTGTGCGACAGTTGGCAACGGCTCGCGGTTGTGCCCTTGGGCAAAGCCGTCATCTTTCAATTGCTGCGCTGTGCGTGCAGCCAGCGGTTCGACGACACGCCAAAGCCCCGCGGCGTGCGGGTGACCTTCCGCCACAGACTGACGCAGTTGCCGGGCATCCTCATTGCTGAACCAGATGTTGCTTACAGTCATGGTTCAGTGCCCGTCATGGACCTTGCCCATCCGCGGTGTGAGATGGTCGAGCAGTCGCTTGAGGGTCGAGGGGTCTCTGGCTTCGGCGTTGAGGCGGAGCAGTGGCTCGGTGTTCGACGCACGCACGTTGAACCAGTAGCCATCGGTCTCCCAGCGATCGATGCTGATGCCGTCGAGCTCGTACACCATGTCCGCGCCCTTGCCAAAGTCACGGTTGAGGCTGTCGATGGTCCCCTGCTTGTCGTCGTTGTCGAAATTGATCTCGCCCGACTGGGGGTACTTTCGGAAGGGGGCGATGAGCTCCGACAACGGCTTGTCCGATTGGCCCAGCACGGAGAGCGCGGCCGCGAGTGTGATCGCACCCGAGTCGGCGAAGCTGTTGTGCTTGAAGTAAAAGTGGCCCGAGAGCTCGCCACCGAAAATACCACCCGTCTCGCGGAGCTTGGCCTTGATGTTCACGTGGCCGACCTTGCTCATGACCGGCTGCCCGCCGAGCGCCGCGATGGTCTCGGGCACGACTTTGGACGAGCGCAGGTCGTACACAATCGCGCTGCCGGGTTGCTGTTGCAGGAAGTGGTCGGCAAGCCAGGCGGTGAGGTGGTCGCAGCCGCAGACCTCTCCCCGGTCGTCCACGAGCATGCAGCGGTCCGCGTCGCCGTCGAAGGACGCACCGAGGTCGGCTCCGTGCTGCTTCACACCACGGATCGTGGGGACCATGTTCTCCATCACCAGCGGGTTGGGCTCGTGCGCCCACTTGTCGGTGTAGGTGTCGTTGATTGTGATGACTTCCACGTTCTGCACGGTGTTGAAGACCTTGGGCACCAGGCTAGTGCCCATGCCGTTGCAGACATCGACGAAGACCTTGAGCTTCCGTGCCGGGTTCGGTGACAGGAAGCCCATGACGTGGTCTTTGTATGGCCCCCACAGGTCCATGGGCTCGTAGCCACCGCGTGGCTCGGGGCAGGGGCCTTCGAGTGATTGTGCGATCTTCTGGATTTCCAGCAGACCCGAATCGCGCCCGACGGGTCGCGCTTCTTCCCCGCTGATCTTAAAGCCGATGTATTCGATCGGGTTGTGCGACGCGGTGGTCTGGATGCCGCCCAACACGGTGATGCCATCGCGTGCTTTGTTGAGATAGGGGATCGCGAAGTACATGAACGAGGTGTCGCACTTGCCCAGGTCGATCACATCCATCCCAACGCCGCGCAAGCCTTTCACCAGCGCCTCGGACATGCTGGGTGCCGCGGGGCGGTGGTCCCGGCTGACCAGCACGGTGCCCGGCTTGCCGTCGTTGTTCTCGCGGAGGTACTGGCCATAGGCGTACCCGATCCGCCAGGCGATATCCTCATTCAAGGGGTCTGGGTAGAGGGCGCGGACGTCGTAGGCCTTAAAGACCTTGCCGATGTTGGTGCTCAGGCTCATGGTTCAACTATCCTCACATGCCGGGGGAGAAAAGGGTGTTTGTGCCTCGAATATACCGCTCTGGTTGCCCGGCCGCGAACGCGGCACAGTTGCCACGCCAATCCTTAACCACGACAATGGCCGGATGAACAGACGCATTGTATTGGTCGGCACGGCGGTGCTGGTCGCGCTGGTGTTGCTGGGTGTCACCCTGATGCTCAGCTCGCCCGGCGGACGCGATACCGCGGACACTGCTGTTCGTGGCCCCATCAACCCCAGCGACCTGCCGGGCGGCTTCAATCCGGACGACCTCAACCAAGCCGCCGGGGGAACGCTACCTACCAAAGGATCGGCCGGCCGGGGCAAGATCACCCGCGTGGATGACCAGCGTGTCACCGTGCTCACGTGGAACACCATCGACCCGACGGACACAGGCGTTTTCGAGGTCGGCGGCCCGGAGGCGATCGTTGAGTTCTCAGCCAGCCGGATGATGACCGTCACCGCCCGCGAAGCCACAATCATCGCGCCGGAGAACACCTTCCGTCGCGGTGAGTTCCGCAAGGATGTGGTGCTGACCTTTTTCGATGCGGAGGGCCGGGCCGTCGATCTGGCCAGCACCCGCGATATCCAGATGCGCGTGTTCCTCGATGAGGACGCGGCGTTTGACCTTGAGTTGGGCCAGATCACATCGACCGGCCCATTGCACCTGACAGGGCCGATGGTCGATTTTCGCGGCAAGGGGCTTAGCCTGAAGTACAACCGGTTGCGCGAGCGTGTCGAGCGGCTGGTCATCAATGAAGGCGACACGCTGCGGTTCAGTGCCGCCGCGCAGCGCGACGGCGGGACCGGCCCAGCGCGTGAGGCTGGGCCTGGGGCCGAGCCAAAGACCGGCACTACGCCACCGGCGAGGACCGATGACGAGCGCACGCAGTTCTACCGCGCGGTTTTCACCAGCGGCGTCCACGTCGAAGCCGGCCGTGGCGGGCCGCCGGAGCAGCAGGCTGACCTGCGCGGCGATGAGTTGTCGGTGCTCTTCGCGATCAAGCGAAACAGTATGCGCCAAACCGATCGTCAGGCGGCTGCGACTGACGCCGGCACACCAGCGCCCGGTGCTGACGCTCCTGCAACGCATGCACAAGCAACGACAGCGGCACCAGAAGCCGTTGAGGTTGTCGGCCGGTCGTTGATGCCGCATCGGGAGGACGATGTGGTGGTGCGGTGGTCTGGGTCGTTGGTGGTGCGGCCATTGATGCCCGAGGATTCGCCAGAAGACAGCGACACGCTTGAGTTGGCCGTGAAGGGCACGCCAGCCGTGGTGCAAACCGGCCGCGGCGATTCGGTCACCGGGCGTTCCTTGGCTTTCTATTCGCTAGGCGAGCGTTTCATTGCGATGGGTGATGAGGCAGCGCCGCTGGTCGTACGCTCCGATGAACTAGGGGAACTCACCGGCACACAGCTTGACCTGAGCCAGTTGACTGGAGAAGGCACCGTCTCCGGCGCAGGCTCAATTACCGCGACCATGGCTTCCGCGGGTGATGCTGATGCCGCCCCAGCCAAGCCATCGTCCATCGCGTGGACCGAGCGCATGACCATGCGGTTCTTCCTCGACGAGCAGGCGCAGGCGGGGAAGAGGCTTTCCGCCATGCGGCATGTCGCGTTTCACGGCGGCGTGCGGGTCGCACACGAAGACTATACCCTGGCAAGCGAGCGGCTTGAGCTGACCTTTGAGCAGGATGAGGAAGATCGCACGCGTTCATCGCCCAGCTTGTTGATGGCCCGCGGGCAGGTGGCCGCATCCCAGCCGGGCATGACTTTCAGCGCACAGGCACTCGATGCGGTGCTTGTCTCCAATGATTCTGCGGATGTGTCAGCAGGCCCTGATGCCGCGCCAGCCGGGGTCGCCACGGGTCTTGCTGATGCGTTTGGTGGCGGGTCCGCTGTCGAGCGGGTCACTGCGGTGGGCGACGTGGTGGTGCGGCTTGAAGAGGAGCAGGCGACCGTGCGGGCTCAACGTCTTGTTGCTTTGCCGCGCGAGCAGACCGTCGATCTTTATGGCGGTGACCTGGAGCAGGCACCAGCGCCCGCAGTGATGACGCGAGCCAACAGCCGACTGGCTGGGCGTCACATCCGGTTGGATCAGACCGGCGAGCGTGTGGTGATCCAGGGCGCGGGCGATTTCAGGCATCAGCTTGATGCAGACGATGCGGCCTCCATCCTCGCGGTGACGTGGCGTGACTCGATGGCCTTCGACAACCAGAAGGGTGAAGCCACGTTTGTCGGCACGGTGCTTGCTGAGTCCGCCAAACAAGGCGACACCACACGCCTCAGCAGCGGGAGCTTGCAGCTTGGATTCGTCCCCGAGCCCGCGGGCCGGGATGCGGATGCCGGGGCCGACAACGCGGATGATGCGCAAGCCGAGGCCGAGGTTGCTCTGCGTATCCGCTCGCTGGTCGCGCGGGATGACGTGGTGTTCAGCGCGGCTACAAAGTCGGCCCGGCCAGACGGCCTGCCGCGTTCTCGCATCCTGCTCGAAGGCCCGCTGCTGACCTTTGTGAACATGCCCGATGCAGACCCGGCCAAGGTCGTCGAGTTGGTGACGCTCGTCGGCCAGGGGCGGATGCTTGTGGAGAACAACGACGACTCACCGCCCGATGCTCATGCCAATCTACGCAAGCCCGCGACGGATGCGAGCAGCGTTAACTTTGCCGGGCACGGCGCGACACTCTTCCTGTGGACGGGCAGCCTTGCCTTGGATGCCGCCCGCAACGACATGACGTTGACCGAGGGGGTGCAGATGATCCATCGGCCCGCCGATGGCCTCGAGTCCGATGTCGTGCAGCTTGACTGCCAGCGACTGTACGCCGACCTGACGGAGACCGGCGGGCTGACCGCTTTTTCCAGCCGCGGCACGCCCGATGCGACGCTGCGATTGATCACCGCCGATCAAGCGGTGCGGCTGATCCAGGGCGATCGGCAGATTACCTCGGACCACCTGAGGTATGCCGCCGACACGCAGCAAGTCACGCTCTGGTCCGACGATGGCGAGGTTGAGCTCGCCGACCAGGCCGGGGGCTCATCGATGTCCGCCCAGGCGATCAAGTGGGACCTCGCCAACGACAGCTTCGAGGCCACCCAGATACGCGGTGGAACAGCACCCATCAAGCGGGAGTGAAGCGCATCCCCACCACATTGGAACCGATGACGCGGGCAGACGCCATGCGGGGTTGGCACCTGAAGGCCTCTACATTCTTTATGCGGAAGCTACACGCAACGCGACCCGCGCTTTCACGTAACCGTTCACACCACTGCGGGCACGGGTTGGCCGGCTGTGTGGTGGGTGATGGCTTGGACGAGGTAATCGAACAGCGGTCGTCCCTGCTGGCGGCAGGTCTCGCGGATGCTCCAGAAGCGTTCGAGCCAGCGTGAGCC
>JBGTLW010000352.1:0-27999 GCA_041743835.1 Phycisphaeraceae bacterium
GGTGATTGAGGCTTCATCCGTGAGCTCCGTCTTGCAAGGTTCTGGCCGTTGGCACAACGATACCTTGCAATCTACGCGCGGCCACCCGCCGCGGTTCACCTTGAAACGCAAGGGGAAGCGGGGTTATTCAGGGACGACTAATAACCGCCAAGACGCGGAGATCGCTAAGAACGCGCACGAGAGATGGGCCCGGGTGGCATGGTCAAGCGTAGCGCAGGCCATGAATAACGCGAGAGGGGTGTTACGCATGGCCTGCCTCGCGGAGCTCGTTGACCATGGGACCCCTTCTCATGCAAGTTCTAAGGAAGGCATTTTCATAAAATCAAAAACGACTTTGACTTGGCGCTCTCGGCGTCTTGGCGCTTTGAACCACTTCGAGGTTATTCAGAAGTCCCCTTTGTCATCCTTCGGCGCGATGAACCGCTCGCGGAAGGCGTCCAAAGTGACCTCGCCGAGGCCGAGGATGTGCATCAACTCGCCGGTGTCGGAGAAGTCCAGCCGTTGCTTGGGGCTGTAGTATTCAAACGCTGCCTCCCACGCCTTGCCATCCGTCGGGTGGGCCAAGGCCTGCTGGACGAAAAGGTCTGAGCCACCGGCTCGGTTGAGGTAGCGGTTGGCATCCTTGATGCGGATGTAGTTGGTCTGCTGCTTGGTGTAGGTCAGGTCCGCGGGCGTGGTGTGTCTCTCGTTCCAGTCGCTGTGCTGGACCACGTGGATGCGCTTGGTGGTTTCCACGTCCGGGAGTTTCTGCTTGATGATCTTGACCACGTCGGCTGTGATGTCCGACTGGCCCCCTTCCTTGACCCAGATGTCTCCGCCGGCATTGAGCGTGGCCGACCATCGCTCGACCAGGGCCTCGACTGCTTTTTCCCAGTCGGCATCGGCAGCCACCCAGCCGCCGAGATCGCCAAAGCAGGTATCCATCACCGCGTCGGATTTTTTGTTGAAGGTTTTCTTGTTCGTGCCGTAAGCCCCGGACACAGCCAGCGTGTGGGCCTTGACCCACGCCGTGTCGAAAAGAGCCAGCAGCATCGTGCGGTCGGCCGCAGCGGAGTGGCCGTCGTCCTTGTCCGGGGCGTGGTCGTAGTGAAGCGAGACCAGGTCCTTCTCGGAGTTGAAGACGCGGGGCTCCGGGGGCTCCGGGGGCTCCGTCGGCTGGGTTGCCGCAGCGGTATCGCCACCGGCTCGATTCGACGGAGCAAGCTTCTCGCTCTGGGCCTGCTTGACATCAATGTCCTTGTACAACACGATCCGGTCGATGAAAAAGTTCTTCGACCGCCCCGCCACTTCGAAGACGTGGACACCCGCCGCCAAGTCGTATTCCGCGATAGCGAACTTGTGTCTGGCGTACTCGCTCTTGACATTCCAACTCCACTCGTAGCTCGCGCCCAGCAGCACGCACTTGGTGAACTTGCCCAGCCAGTCGGGCTGGCCGTCCATCCGCACGTAGCAGTCGTTGGCCTTGTCTCCCTCCTTTGTCTCGATGGGGGCCTCTAGGCCGCGGACCGCCAGCTTGTACTTGCCGGGGTTGGTAATCCGGATGCGATAGGTCAGCACGCTGGTCGGCGGGCCGCTGACTTCACTGTTGCCGGTGAACTGCAGACAGCCCTCGCCGAGGAACCCATCGACCCACTTCTCGAAACCAGCATCGGTGTGCTTCTTCCACATGTCGAGCTTGCTGAAGGTAGTTTCAGCCTCGATGCAGACATAGCCCCCCTCTTCAATGTAGATGTCCGCAGCAGCGGACTTGGTTTGGGCTGCGGCCGGGGCCACGACCCATGCCACAGCGAGAAACACAGCGACCAGCATCCGGACATGATGTAGAGCCTTGGCCATCGCATCCCCATTCGTTGAAAAATCCATCCGGGCCTGAATCCCCGACACACGTCGCATGTCGCATCGAATACGCAGCCACCAAGCGATCATGCACTACCTTGCGACCTGAGCCTCCAGCCGGCGTGACACCCTGGGTATACCAATTCGCCACCATCTCCGCCATCGCCGCTTCGTCCAGCTACCTCGGAAGCTGCCACCGTATGAACAGCACAAGCCCACCAACCAGTCCACGGCCCCATCAGCTCTGCGTGCTGCTTCTCACCCCTGCTGCCCGGTCTTCATTCTATATCGTATGGTGATCTTGCCAGATGCTGATTCAAAATCACTTCTTCACGAGCCATGGTGACGGGTGTACCGTCCCGACGGAAGCGAGAAATGGAGCCGAGGGGGATCACGTCTATACGGCTGAGTGCGTCGGCGTATCAACATGTAAACACTTGTTGCACAATGAATTACGACATACATCGCCAGAAGATTTGGCTTCAGTGTTTTTCAGGATCAGACACACTCGTCAGACACCAAAGACACACGCTTTCGACGAGCCGGTGCCCGACGATACTTTGAACACCCCAAGCCTCGTAATGAAAATTATCTATGCGCCTGCCGGTCATCGCAAGCGGGACGATATCGAGTCCGGGGCCAGTCCGAGCGGTTGGAACACATCACGGATACCGTAGTCGAGCATGAGTTCGTAGTAATGCTTGGTCTGCGTTCGCTCGGAGCCATAGAACGTCCAAGGCGGTCCAGTTGAAATAGTCACGCGATATCGGGCATTGCCGCGCACCCAGCGGTGTGGTTCGCCTGCAAACGCCTCAACGCGCATCAGGCCGGAGCCTACGTACGCCTCATTGGGCAAGCTACTAATCAGAGGAAAGTTGCCGCTCGGGCGGAACGACCCCAACGTAGGTTTAACGATGGACGGGTCAGAGCGGGTAATGGTACCCCCGGAGAGTAGTCCGCCGCCGGCTTGGCCAAAACGACCCGCGGTAGCTGCGGAGAACGCCCGGGCATGGGCCTGCTCCACCACTTCCTGTCTAGCTCGGTGGATCTCCATGGCGCTCCACACCAGAAAGAACACGACGAGCATGGTGGACGCACAGAACACCATCTCGATCGCGGCGGTTCCTCGCCGACGGGCGTCGGCTGGCACATACGTAGGGACCGTGTACCGCACCCCTGGCGCGAGAGCGACCGAGTACTCAGTGGAGGTTAACTGGATGCAGGTCATGCTTGCTACCGTAGAAGCGGATCCCAGCGCGTTGGAACATATCCGCAAGCTTCTGGTCCTGGTTGCTTTGCTGTATTGTCAGACGCAGGGCCTCGGCGTGGGTAAGGCGTGGTCGCCACCACCAGCCCTGCTTGGACCATACCCGCCAAGGTAACACCACTCCAGTGACACCGGTGACGGGGTTGTCGTGGCCGTTAAAAGTCTCAGCCGCACCGTATGCCACCACATCACGCACCGGCTTGCCAAAGTATCGAGGGATGAAAGGCTGGGGCTTGGTTGACCAGTCCGTCGAAGCCACCGCCAGCACCGTGAAGGCGGTATCCCGCTGGTAATTGCTGGGGGCGAGTTCGGCGGTGAATGTCTGGGTGATTAAGACGTGGTGCTTAGTAGTCCCGGCAATGAAAAGGGAGGTCATGTTCGTCGTAGCCAGCCAAGTCTGCTGGCCACCACCCAACCGGATCGGACGGAGCATTCGCTCAAGTTTCTTGCGATCACTGTTAACCTGAGCGACTAGTGTCGCCTGCAACGAAGCGAGGTCGCCCGGCCGCACCGGCGGGCTCACAGTGCCCGGCTTAGCGGCCCCGGCCTGCGTGAGATAAACCTGATGCCCCGACGCGATCTCAATGTGGCTGCGTTGCTGCTCGATCCAACGCGGCGTCTGAGCCACCACCGCTTGCTGGTAGGAATCGAGTTGTCTGAGTCGCTGGCGCAATTGTGGCACCTTACGGATCGCCGGGAACACTTGTTTCGCGAAGCGAACATAGGCTTGCCATTCTGGGACCAGTTGCGCCGCCAATTCCACTCCGGCCCAGAAGGTCCACAACCCTCCCATCAACTTAGTCGCTTTGATCGATAGGTCCGTCAGCCGTGCCCCAACGATCACCAGCGTCTCGACCGCCGAGATCGCTAGCACCTCTGCCGAAGCGGTGCGGACGATTACCTTATTGCTGGCAGTGATCAGGTTCAGCGCTCGCGCGTTGTGCTGGGCCGCTCCATATGCAGCGGTATCTGCCACTGCCTGAGCACGCATTTTGCGTGTGCTGAACTCACCGGTGTTCCACACCATTCCTATTAGCGCCACCAGCACGAAGGCGAGCAGCACCAGCAGGATGCCGACGCCGCCACGTTGATCTCGATGGACATCGGTGGCCATACGTCGGAGCACATGATTAATTGATGGTTCAACACGCATCGGTCACAACCTAGTGGCTTGAGGTTCTAATGACGGCGACATGACCAGGCCGCCGACGGCACCGGGGTTCATCCGCCCGGGCGAGGCCTGTAGGATGCACTGCGCGGGGATAGTAACAAACCGTCCTTGCACCCCGGCGACGCTAGACCTTGCGGGGCTGAGGATCACTGCTGCCCCGGGCACGGTAAGTTGGAATTGGTACTTGACCTTGACCGTAATGGAACGCCCGCCGAGGACAGTGGGTACGCGATCGCTAGGCGACACCGTGGTCGCCGCCAGTGCATAGCCGTATCGCTGGGTAAACGTGCTGGGCAGGGAGACACCGCTGCGTTGTAGCGTCCGTTGGATGTAGCGCGCGTCCGACTCGGTCGAGCCGGAGGACAAGCCTTTGGGGCTGATCCCGCTGAGGACCAGCGCCGCCGCTCGCCGTGGTTGCTTGGTATCGGTATTGGTAATGGCTGTCCGTGCACTAGCAAACGCGGCATAATTGACCACCAGCGACGCATTGACCAGCAACGCAGACTGCACGATCACCGCAAGCACGGTCAGGAAGATCGGCAGCGTGAGGATAAAAGAGACCGACGCGCTACCCGCGTCCTCACGCAGCAGCCGGCCAATCGCATGCACCCAACGTTGCCGATATGGCCCGGCATATGACTGGTCCATCCGAAGTATTAATCGATACGCAAGCAGCGTCCAAAATGTCACTGCAGCGAGGCACACCACAGGCATCTGCCACGCATTGAGCAGGCTACCCTCAAATGCGCTGACCGACAGCAGCGAGTCACGTAAAAGCAGCAGAATCGCCAAAGACGCCAGACCCAAACCCGCGTCAATCCACCACGATCTGATACTTTCGCATCTGTGCATGATCAGGCAAGCAACGAGGTAAATGAGAAGAACGGCGACACTAACAACCCCAGCAACAACGGCACCGCGAATGGGATGTATCGATCCGGGTAGGCCGCAGCCACAAAACGCTGACGCGAGTAGATCAGCGTCATCAGCGCATACGCTAGGTATCGCAAGACGCTCGTCACCCGACCGCTAAGTACAGCGTTACACAAAGCGAAGACTGCGGCAAACATCAGCCCGTTGAGCAGCACATGCAGCACCGCCTCAAACCCCAAGAGCGCTCCCAACGCGGCAATGAGTTTGGCGTCACCGCCACCCATCCCCGCAAGCAGCACACACATCAGCCCGATCGCAGCGCACACGCCGAACCCTGCAAGCACATCCGCAACACCCGCCGACCCGGTCCAACGCAGCAGCAGGTCTGGCCCCATCGCAGTGATTGCTTGCGTGCCTAGGTTAAGGCCCAGTCCCAAGAGGATAGCGGTGTAGGTCAGGGCATTGGGGATGCGCGCGGTACCCGCGTCCCACCAAGCCGCTGCGGAACAAACCAACATCGTGAGGAACAGCACAAACAACCCGCGATCGTGGATGCCCATCCCGACCTGCGCAGCCGCAGTCAGAACTGAAGCACCGCTTAGCGCTAATACCCAGAACAAGCCAAACTGATGCCTCACCCGACGATTCATCGCACCATCAGCCTGCGTGAAGTCGCCCGCGGATGCGGCGCGCGAGTTCTCGATTGCGAATCGTATAATCCCATCGGGCTGCGGCATCACGTCTTTGCTCGCTTATCAAGCACCTTATCGGAGTCATCTGTGAAGAATCCAACCAGTTTCTCACGGAAGGCTACTAGCGCTACCACGATAGGAATAACGATCACCAAGATTAACAGAACCTTTTCTATGGACATCGCGCCGGTATCGTTTCGGTGGAAGCGGGTGGCTGAATCGAGGCATTTGTGGCCAAAGCATTTAAGTTTATTCACGATTGCATCTCCGGGGTTACTAGCAAGTGAGGGAATAGTTATGGAAACGGTATGCGGATCATCTCAATCACACGCAGACCGTAGACCTGCGTCATGTCCATCATCACGGGTACAAGCATTCCGATGGGAAACACGAAGGTCAGGAGGATCAGCATATAATCCACCGCCAACGCGGCGCGATCATCCCGGTGGAGTCGTCGGATTAGAGTGATCATGCGCTCCCTCTAGGCTTGGCGTCGAACATCGCTCGGGTGAGGTCCGGTGTGTCCATGAGCCCGGCGTACATCAACTCGCCAGCCAGCGCGGGGCTTTGCCCGGTCCAGCGGAGTTCGAGTTCACCGGCGGTTCCCACGAGGTTGAACAGGTCCGTGACCAGGTAGGCTTGGTTGGTTTCGTCGTAAGCGACCTCGCTGATGTGGGTGATGATGCGTCGGCCGTTGTACAACCGGGCGGTCTGCACGACCAGATCTATGGCGGAGGCGATCTGTGATCGCAACGCAAACAGTGGTATGCCCACATCCGCGAGAAGCGCCATAGTTTCGATCCGTCGGCAGGCGTCGTGCGGCGTGTTGGCGTGGCAGGTCGCCATGCAACCGCGGTGCCCGCTAGTCATCGCCTGGACCATATCCAGCGACTCGCCCCGGCGGATCTCACCGACGATGATTCGGTCCGGTCTCATCCGAAGCGACGTGACAAACAAGTCCCGAATGGTGATCCCACCGCGCCCTTGGGCGTCTGGGTGCCGGGCTTCGAGCGTAACCACATGTTCCTTCTGCACCTGCAGTTCACGGGTATCCTCGATGACCACAATGCGTTGGTCATCCTCAAAAGCGGTGGAGAGCATGTTCAGTAAAGTGGTCTTGCCCGAGCCAGTACCCCCGCTCACGATGATGTTCTGGTGGGCTCGCACAGCTAGCAGGATGAACTCGAGCGCCTGCGGAGTGATGGCCTTGTGTTCGAGGAGAAAGTCAGGCGTGACAGCTGCGGCAGAGAACCTCCGGATATTCATCGAAATGCCCCGACCCGAGATCGGCGAGAGCACAATGCACACGCGCGACCCATCTGGCAGTCGGGCGTCGAGGAGCGGACGCTGACTTGAGATCGTCTGGCCGACGAACTGGGCAATATTGTTGGCGGCGGCCTCAAGGCGGTCGTCGCTACTAAACCGTGCGTCGGTCAGTTCAAGCCTGCCTCGGCGCTCCACGTAGATGCGGTCGATGCCATTGACCATGATCTCACTAACCGACGGGTCATCGAAAAATGGAATGATCGGCCCCAGGAAATACCGAAGGCTCGCGCGATATGCCAACTCATCCGACGAGATGTCGGTGGCTGGCGGCACACTGAGGACGGAGTTCTGGGTCATCGTGGACTCTGGGTTTAATCTCGTAGCCGGATCGTCAGGGTGTCACGATCGGTCCCGCTAGCGTCGAGATCAAACGGCAGGTCTTTCTCTTGTCGTGCGATGTTTTCGATAAGGGCTTCGTAGGTGTCCTTGTAGCGTATGGTGAACTCACCGAAGCCGCCCTCGACACCGGCCTCGTGTTTTATGAAGGTCACATCCTGCACGGCGGCGATGTTATCACGGACGGATTTCATGACCGTGATTACATCTTTCTGTGTCTTAACATTATGTAGCGTAACGGTGATCATGCGGGGCGGCTGCCACTGGGTCCATAGCTGATCGGCCAGGTTGCCAGTGAAGTAGCGGGCAATGCTGTCGATGAATACGTGCTCTTCATCTTGCCCGCCATAGCCCGACAGGTCCGCCGCATAGGTGTCCGCCGCCAAAGTGATCCCGTCGTTTACCCGCACCGCACGGAAGGTGTACACGATGCTGGGATGCTCGTCCCGGTTTCCGATCTTCTGCGGGCTCACAAGTTTGCCATGACCGAGGATCACGATGTCCAAGCCCGCCTCCCGCCCCAGCAGCCACACCAACTCGTCTTCCTTGTATATGCGCTTGGCCTTCTCCGCTTTGGCGGCGATGCGATCGCGCACCGAGTTGGGATCGACCATGGTCATCCCCAGTCTGATGAACTGTTTGTAGATCGCGTTCTCCACCTGTAGGTTGTTGAGCTGGACGTTGAATGTCTCCGCCTCACCTGCCGGGTTCGTCGTTTCTTTGGCGTCGGTATTGCGGCCGGTCGTGGTCGGCGAGGGTTTGGCGGTGCCAGATGCATTATTAACGTCTCCGCTTATCAGGTTAATGGCCACCACCACACCATCGCCCTTACCAGGTTGGCTGGACTGCCTGATCCCAGGGGCTTCCTGCCCGGCCTCCGAGGTGCCGGTGGGCTTGGTCCCCGATATCACTGTATTGTCGTGTTCGTTGCCTTGCGTGCTGAGCGTAGCGATCAGGCCTTTGAGGTGCTCATTTTCTGGGTCATCCCGGAGCAAGCGGATCACCTCCTGCTCGATGGACGGGTCGGTATTTTCATCAACTTCGACCAAAGCTCGGTTGACCATGATGCCGATCTTGGGGGAGCCCTCGTCGCGGTACTCCGTTAACAGTTGCGCTCGCATGGTTTCGTACTGCGGGTCCTTTTCGCTCATCAGGATGATCCAGCGAGGGGTTGGGCCGGTGATCAAAAGGTTGATGACTGGCATCCGCTCTCTGGTCTTAGTGTCAGTCTCGTAGATCAACTCGGACTGTACCAACTCGCCGGTGACGTCTCGGACCGAAGCTGTGGTTTGTTCAAGCAGGTCCAGCGGTTGGCCGTTGTAGACCACTCTCCATTCACCCCGCAACTTACCGTCGCGCATCGAGGGCAGGCCCTGGTCAATCACGCTGGTGACGCCAGTGATCGCAAGGAACTGCTTCCGAATCTGCACAGCGTCCGACGCCTGGTCCACTCCGATGACGCGGATCACGTAGTTCGGATTGATGTCCGGGAGGATAGAAGTGGCTTTAAACGTGATGGTCCCGGCCTGCACATCACTGGCGTCTGCTGCCATGCCCAAGGTTTTCGTCATTTCGTCCTGCACATCAAAGACCAAGTCCAGCGGGTCGCCGGCGTAGGTAACTTCCAGCGTGGCGACCGAATCGCCCCCGGCTTTGCTCATGCCGCGGGTGAGCACCTTGCTTACACCGTCTACTCGCTTAAACGCATCCCGTGCTGATCGCATCTGGTTGGCCTCTTCCAAACCGATGAATTTCACTGTGAATTTGCGTGCAGCGCCTGCCTCGCCGCCGCGCTGCTTTGCTCGGACGAATTGCTCCATGAACTTGCGCGCGATCTCGTTGGCATACCTCTTGATAGTGATGCTGTCGGTGTCCTGCATCCAATCAAAAGTGAAGCCGCCAATCTTCCGCCCGCGGGGCACGTCGATCGTTTCCACAAGCACCCGGTAGCGCGCGCCCTTATCGTGAACGGCATGGGTGTCGATCAGCTTTACCAGCAGCACCAACTCGGCATTGAGTTTGGTAGCCAGCAGGTCCACCGCCCTATACTCGTCCTGCTCCTGAAGCAAAGCGACCTCGCGGCGATCAGATTCCGCAAGCGCGTCTAGATTCAACAGTTCGACATCGGGGATATGCAGCAACATTTCCTCAATGTCGCCGTGGAGTTTGAGGGCATTGCCCTCGGCATCGATGAGGTTCAGGTGCCCACCGGTCACGCTGCCGACTATATCAGAGCGGATACCGGTGGCAGACTGACCGGGGGTCTGATAGATACGGGTGTCGCGGCCGACAAGCACGAGGATCGGTGGTTGGTTGGCACGCTCGTATGCTTGAGCAAAGGCATCGAGGTCCGGACCCTTGGGCGTGGTATCCAGCGGCTGGGGCTTTGCCTTGGCACCGATGTGGGTACCGGGGGTTGAGCCGTCACTGGCTGCGGGGGGCGGCTTGGCCTGGCCGACCGAGATACCAAGCAACAGCACCATGAATGTCGCGAAAACAACTGACCGAGCGTGTTGTGTTGCTGCCATTGCCGAACCTCTCTATTACAACTTATGTGGGCGTGGATCCCAGTAGCCGACGTTTTACCAACGCGAACGCGTGTTGATTACTTGGCTGAACGAACTACCAGACGCCAGTCAGCCGCATGCGTATCCAACGCATTGGCGTCCAAGAATGTCTGTGTGCGTGGACTCAACTCCTTATAACGCCAACTCTGATCGGCGGTCCGGCCCAAAGGTCGGCCAGCTCCATCAAAAAACTCGAAGCGATACTGAATGCTGACTGGATGCCTGTCGACGATAGAACGGATCGGGACAGTCACCCGCAGCGGGCTTTGTGATGATCCTTCTTCCACGGTCGCAGGGCCAAAGACGAGTCCCTTACGGACGCTCTTCTCAGCGGTGATTCGTGGGTAGTTCTCGATGGGTACTGCGTCAGCTCCTCCAGAATAAGGTGCTTTGACAGTGTCGCAGCCCCCTAGAATGCTACCCCAAAGCAGTGCCACACCAAGAGCGAAAATCGCTGACCGCTGTCTTATATTATACATCTTGATTAACCTCACAGTACAAATGCACTTACAGTAAGTGAAAAGGCGTTGCTTGCACAGCCAGTTTACTTAACGACCGGCTCCTGCTGGGGTAGCGATTTGATCGCTGCGATGAGTTCCTTACTCCTCGCACGGTACGGCTGGTGTGGCTGACCAAACAGCCTAGCGTACCCGGTGGTACCAGGTGCGGGTGTAGCGAGCGACTTACCCCCATCAAGCACGTGCAAGCCCGGCAACGCGCCCGGCTCAAATTCCCATACGATACCCTCCGCCTTGTATAGATCCGTCAGATCCTGCACAGTGAAGTCTATCAAGTTGCCTTCCATGTGATACCGACGCAATGCCGCGTAACTGGGAGGCAGCACGCAGTGACCGCCCATGAGGTAGGGCAGCGCGATTTGGCCAGCCAGGGGCTCGTGCTCATTGGCGTAAAGCGCCCCCCCAGTCAGCGCCCACTGCGGCGAGGCTTCAGCAGCATAGACTGAAGGAATCCTAATGTAGTGCATCGCGGCCTTACCATTCAGCGAGGGTTTCAATCCCTTGACGACCATTCGTGTACCGGGCTTGCCTTCGATCTCGACGGTCAATTCATCATTCGGGCTTTGAACGGTAGCCGTCGCGATATACACCCGCTGGGGCACAGTCTCGTTGTAGCGAGTGTCGGCGTGGGCACCTGCCTTGGCGATGGCACCGGCTGCCATCATGGCGAGCCCGACGTAAGCGGTATTGGACGAGTTGTTATACATTCCATACCCCGTTGTTCCAGCACCCGCAGCTACCAGGGCCGTACCAATATAGCTCTTGGCCAAACGTATATCTTCGAGATTGTTCCACATCAGGTCGGTAGCAATGGCATTCACATCCATCGCAACAGGCACAGCAGTGTTTGCGGCTCCGCTCACGATAAGTTTAGAGTTGTCACTTTTCGTCAGCGGCTCGAACTTGGCGACTGCGTTGTCCGGCCCAGTGCCTTTCTTTTGTGGTCCGTTGCCGTACTCGACAATCAGCACCATGTTGTACCCCCCTTGCTTGTACCGCTCGATTTCCTGGGCCAAATCGGGGTTGTACTTGACCGCAAGCCGGAAGGCATCAGCCGCCTCGGCCGAGCGCCCAATTTGTTGATTGGCGATCCCATTGAGAAGATATCCAAGCACAAAGTTGGATTCGACGGTCTGATACCCGTTGTCAGCTTCATCCTCGACGACCTTACTATCGGCCATGTCTTTAGCGAGTGTCTCCGCATCGTAGCGATTACCGGATGCGTCGACGCCGAAATCGCGCAACTGAAATAACGAGTTATCGCTGGCGATGCGAACGGTCTCCCAGTCGCCTTGCAGACCGTAATAAACACCAATCCAGCACAAAGCCATCGCCTGCTCGAAAGGCTCGCCCTTCCAGGTCTTGATGTCTTCGTTGATTAATACGGAAGAAACCGTTTTTCCCTCGTTGATACCCTGGGTGCGGAGCAAAGTGTAGAGTTCGTCGATGACCGTTTCGGCGTGCCCGTGGTAGCCGTCACCAAGCATTAGGTTTAGCAAGCGTGCACGATCCAGCAGGTAGGTGCGGTCGACGCGTTTCAACTCTTTCTCGCCACCGGCTACTGGCTTAGTCTGCTTGGCGATCTTGGTTTCCATCGCATAGCGGGCATGCGACATCTCGCCGGTCTTAACCGCATCAAGCACGCTCCGGTTTGGCGCATTGCTGCATCCGCCCATCAACGCAATCAAGCCGATTGCGAGACAAAGTCGACCAAAGACGCTTAACACTGTATGGTGGTTTTTCAATGGTATTTCCCGTGAAAAGGTAAACGATGTCCAATGACAAAACTAAA
This sequence comes from Phycisphaeraceae bacterium, assembly GCA_041743835.1. GTDB lineage: Bacteria > Planctomycetota > Phycisphaerae > Phycisphaerales > Phycisphaeraceae > JBGTLW01. The sequence goes on from JBGTLW010000352.1 coordinate 12,379, forward strand.
CTGCCCGGTCAACGCGCCGGACCCTGAAGTTGATCAATCAATAATCTTTCCGAACGCCTCACGCTTAAATTCAAACGCGTCCGTCCAGATTACCTGACGGTCGTCGAGCCCAGTGATCGAGTACTCGAGGTAATAGTAATTCGTCCGGGTAGTTGTGATTTTGGCTTTGTCCCTCCGACCCGCGCGGCGGCTAGACATGAATGTCGCGCTCATGAGATGCGTCGGTTCCAAGCCCGCGGGCATCTCTCCCTCAAAACCCCGCAGCCGCATCTCTGCGACCCGCTCGGGCGGCAGGACAAACTTGATGTTCTTCTGGTCGGACATCGCGCGGATGGGCAGAGTGGACTGAACACGTGCAACCAGCATCCACTGCTCAGCAACGGGTATGATGTCATCCGTCAAGTTCTGCACCTTGTTGGTTACGATCACTATTTGCGGCGAGTCAGTGGTGCGTTCTGCCAGAAAATCGCTACCAGACAGAGAGGCCGCCATTTCGTTAACAGTCACATCAAGATCATCTTGCGTGAGCCGCGTAGAGGTGGGGGTAGACGTGCAGGCGGTTAGGACTAGCAACAACACAACCGCCGCACCTATGCACAGGTAACTGACCGTGCCCAACCTGTTCATGCCCCGTGTGATGATCAGCCCCCTTGCCCCAAGACATAACTGTTGCTGAACACGATCTGACGCGAACCGATGTTCGTGAGCTTTAACTCAAAATAATACCGCGAGGCTCCGGCCCGATAGCTCTGCAGAAAATCCCCCTGAAGGACGTATGTAATGTCCGGCGAGTAGCGCGCGGTCGCGGTCGACCCTGCGCCCTCTTGCAGTAGATCCTCAACGCCTGGGCCGGTCACACGGTTCTTCTCACGGTCCATGCGATGGGCGCTCTCGACAATAAGGAAGTTTTCGCGTGCCAAGCTGCTGTTTTGAATCTTGGATCGCAAGCGTCGTTGGACTAGCTCGAAGTCGATGGTTGAGGTATTGCGTGTCTTGTTCTGGATGTCACCCAGTTCCAGAACCACCTGCGTAGGAGCATCACGGATCTCAGGGATAGCAGACAATTCATAGACCAGTTTCTGAGCCGTCTCATCGCTGAACTCAAGCAGGGCCTGCATTGAGACCTGGTCCTTGGCCGTGCGGTCGCTGGAGGTGGACTCGTAGGGGTTGAAACGCCCACCTGTATCACCGCGAGGCGCGGACGTACAGCCTACGCCTGCCACTAGCGTAGCTAAGAGCATAACAGGAAGACCCAACCGGTTTGTTCGCTTACTTGCGTTCTGCATTACATATGACCTCGTACAACATGTGATGACAGTCCATTTATCGAATGCGTGCCAATGGGCACGCTCGGACGGGCGTTTCCATGGTACGCGCCATGAGTGGTGTACCGATCTTTGTCACGACAACAGCACTGCATGAAAGTTGCCACGAACGTTTAGCCGAATTAACTGTACCCCACGCCAAGTCACCGACCCCGACACACGAAACACTTGCTTGTACGAATGCGCTTGCTTATTTTATACATATCTATATTTTGTCTGTCAAGGGACTGCAACTAATCGTCACAGGGGCGTTGCCTGATGAAAAGCAAGAAGTCGATCAGCATCAGCAATAGGGCAAAGAATCGTCGTGCTACCCCGACGGCAAATTAGGGTTTTCCCGTACTACCCTCGGACCATTCGCGATAAAGGGGAACTTATGGCTCAGAACAATTCCGATCGTATTACGCTGATTGCTGCTGTTTGCTGTGGAATTGCTGGCGCGGCTGTGGCGTTCATCTATCTTTCCCAAAATCAGGTCGGCGATTCGGATGTGCCCACAACCAGGATGGTGGTGGCAGCGCGCGACCTGCCCGCGTTCGTTGAACTATCAGTGGATAACGACTTGGACACGGTGGATGTGCCCACCACGTTTACGGAAATCATTGAGCAGGGCTATGCCGCCGAACATCTGACGAACTTGGAGGGGAGACGCTTAAATCGGCCGATCCTCGCTGGCACACCGATATTCTTTGCGGACACGGTGCCCGCCGCAGAGTTAGAGATCACGCCGGGAAAATTCGCCTTGTCGGTGCCCGCAATGCAAATGCACGGTGTGAGCGGGCTAATCGTTCCGGGGGACCGCGTTAAGGTGTTAGTCACGCGAGAGTTGCCAAATGAGCAAACCCAAAGACCCACACGGACCGACGACGTGGCGCAGATGCTTCGCGAGGCCTTGGTCGAATCCATGAGTATGTCGAGCACGCGCTGGCAGACGGTAGTGGTGTCCCCCAAGATGTTCCGCGTGCTGGCGGTGGATCAGCGACTGGCGGGTGACCCGCGGCAGTACAACATGCTTATGTCGGGAGACCCGCTGGATACACCCGGCTACGCCACGGTCACTCTTGAGGTCACTGAATCTGAAGCTGTGGAGATACTCTCGGCCTCCGGCGGAGGTGAGTTGCCGGTGACCTTATTGCTCGGTGCGCGGCCGCGCCCCGGCGAAGCACAGGTCCCTGACGACTTCTAAGTTACGGCCGAAACATTGCGGGCTGTCACTCTAAAAGGATGCTTGCTTGTGCGTGTGGTAGTTCAAAACAGTCTCAATAACAGACGATGGGAAGCATACGAGGGAGATTCGGGCTTCACCATCGGTCGCGGTGAGTCGTGCCAAGTGCGACTGGACTCCCGATTTGTTTCGCTGGCCCATGCCCTGATAGAGCGCAGCTCCTCGGGTTGGGAGATACACCTGCCCAATGGAGTCAACGCGATCGAGCTAGAGGGGCGGGTGCTCGAAGCGGGCCAGAGTGCGTGTCTTCCAGAGGTATGCCGGCTTCAAATCATCGAGTTTGAATTGATCCTTGACAGTTCTGCGGGTGTGGATGAGCACGACATCGCCGCCGAGGCACAGATCAACGAGTTGGTCAACCTCATTCACACCAACGTGCTATATCGACTAGACCTACGGATTGACGCGCAGAGCACCTTTGCCCCGACTCAAGCGCGGACCCAACAGATTGACGGCGCAGTTGATGAACTAATCTACGGGGAGTTCAAGGAACAAATCTTTTCGCCCGTTGTGTCATACGCTGTGCTGCGGCAGACATTCGCAGCTAGGTTGTCAAACATGCTGGCCAAGCAGCGTACGGACTCCAACGCCGCCAAAGATGAAACGCCCCATTCCCCTAGCTCAAACCAGATTGCCGAGGAGGCCGCCGCTGCTATTGATGCCCGCTTAGCTCAAGCGATTGGGCTGGATGACGAGTCACTGAGTTTCGAGGAGGCCGAGCTATTGATCGAGCGAAAGCTCGCCGACCACCTGCCCCAGAGCCTAACGCATGCCACCGAGAGCGACTTGACCTACCTCATCGCAAACCGATTCAAGAAGCTGCTCTACGATATCATTTTTGGGTACGGACCTCTACAGGATTTGCTTAACTCGCCCACTGTCAGTGAGATCATGGTCGTCTCGCCACAACTCATCTACTGTGAGCAGCACGGCAACCTGTCGCGCTGTCGTCGGCGTTTCCCTTCAGAGGCTGCGGCGATCTCTGTGATTGAGCGGATAGTTGCGCCCATCGGCCGGCGAATCGACCGCTCCCAACCACTGGTCGATGCCCGCCTACCCGATGGGTCGCGCGTCAACGCGGTTATCCCGCCACTTGCGGTCAAGGGGCCATGCATCACTATCCGCAAGTTTCCTACCAAGCAAGTAACCATTGAGCAACTTAAGAAGTGGCGTTCGATCTCCAACTCGGCCGCCGCGCTACTCGACGCGTGCGTAAAGAACCGTGCCAACATTGTCGTTGCTGGTGGCACTGGCTCGGGCAAAACCACACTACTCAATGCACTATCTTCGATGATACCCGAGCATGAGCGCGTGGTGACCATTGAAGACTCAGCGGAGTTGCAGCTCCAGCAGGCGCACGTTGTCACTCTTGAGTCGCGCCCTCCTAATGCGGAAGGCACAGGGGCGTACACAATCCGTGACTTGGTTAAGAACGCATTACGTATGAGGCCCGACCGCATTATCGTCGGAGAGTGCCGTGGAGGAGAGGCATTGGATATGCTCCAAGCCATGAACACGGGACATGATGGCTCTATGACCACACTCCATGCCAACTCCGCGATGGATGTGGTCAGCCGCATAGAGACGATGGTGCTGATGGCGGCACAACTGCCAATCAACGCGGTCCGCAAACAGATCATCAACGCTGTAGACCTGATTGTGTTCACTGAGCGGTTAACTGGTGGGCGAAGGATGGTGACCCAGATTGCTGAGGTAACCGGCATCGACCCGCAAACGCAGGAGGTACGTGTGCTGGACATCCTCGCCGCGCGCGGCCGGGGGCAAGCGGCAAGACTGATGCCCACGGGCTACATGCCATCATTTGTCGGTGGGATGATCGATCAGGGCTTCCTCGACTTGGAACGATGGTTCGAGGAGGGCGGAACATGATCGACGAGGCGGCATTGCTCATTATGAGCAGCGTGTTGTTGGGGCTGGCGTCAGCCTGTGCGATCCTAGCCTGCCAAGCACATCTCGAACGGTGGTTGACTGACGAGCGGGCCTGGATCCAACAGTATGCACTCCGATTCACACCAAATCCGGTGAACACCACGTTGTTTCAAGGGATCTATATCGCAGCCCGCGTGGGCATGCTCGTGCTGCTGCTCCTCGTGATCCCCAACCTGATACTCGCGGTTGTGTTCTGGGGGGGGTGCCTCTTAGTGCCCAAGCATATGATGGAGTTTTTCTGGCAAAGGCGACGGCAACGTATAGACGAGCAGATCCCCAGTGCTGTACTGACGATGGCACACAGTGTCCACGCCGGGCTCACTCTCGTGCAGGCGATCAACCGGCTGGCCGAGCGAGCGCCGAACCCGATACGCATCGAGTTCCGCATTATGGCCAACCGCTACGCGTTGGGCGCGGACTTTGAGGAAACCATCCGCCAGGCTCAGCGCCGGCTGAAACTTCCGAACATGAACTTGTTCGCATCGGCGCTCCTAGTCAACCGTGAGATGGGCGGGGGCATCGCTGAGACCCTCGAACGCATCGCTCGCAGCCTCGAAAAACTTAAGGAGTTGCGGCAAACCGTCAAGGCCGCTACCGCCGAGGGACGCACAAACATCAAGGCCCTGTCCGTAGCGCCCGCCGTGGTCATCGGCTTTCTCTACCTTATGGACCCGGATGGCGTAATCCTGATGTTCAATACGATACAGGGCTATATCGTCTTAGGCGGGGTATTTACCCTGAATGCTCTTGGCATCTTATGGGCGTCCAAGATCGTTGGCGCCGAGTTTTAATTATGCATCCATTGTTACTCATACTGTTGAGTTCGGCTGCCATGGGGCTTTGCGTTTTTCTTCTGGCGGTGTGGGCGGGCTCGGCGGTGACAATGGCCACCGCAAGAAGCGGGGTGCCGGATGCGGTGGTGTCCGAGCGGCGCAGTGTGCGGCGTAAGAAGCTCTCGAATGAATCGCACATGATGTGTGCAGGAATGTGGATGGTCGGGCAGTTTGCGCTACTCTTTCGGGGCCCGCGGTTTACAGTGATGCGGGCCTACTTCGCCAAACCCTATTCCGAGGCGGGCTACCCCGGCGGATTCGATGAAGCGGAACTGTTGGCGATCACCGCGATGCTAAGTGCGCTCCTGTGTACCCTGTTGGGCTTGGTTGGGCTCATGATTACGCCGACCGGTTTACTGCTAGGTGTATTGGGGTTGCCGCTGGCAGTTCTGTATATCATTTCTTCATTGCGAACACGGGGGGAGTTTCGACGACGCCAAGTGGAGATCATGTTGCCCTATGCGGTAGACCTACTGGTACTGGTGCTGCGGGCCGGGGCGAACGTTGGCATCGCGGTCGAACGCGTGGTCCACGACTATGAACACCATCCGATCGGGGAAGAGTTCGGCCAGGTGCTCGCAGAGATTCAACTCGGCTCGAACCGCCAGGAAGCGTTCAGCCGGCTAGCCGAACGTCTGGATTTAGACGACGTCAGGCAACTCGTGGAGAACCTGACCCAATCCGAAGAGTTGGGCTGGCCCTTGGCGGATACACTCTCGGCCTATTCTGACCGGCTAGTTAAGCAGCGGGTGATCAAAGCGGAAGAATACGCCGGTACCGCGAGCGTCCTAGTGATGCTCCCGTCCACACTAGTGCTCGCGGCGGTGATTCTTGTGTTGTTCGGCCCTCTAATCGTGCGTGCGTTACGCGGCGAGTTGTCCTTGGGATAAGCGGAACTTTGCTGATGAACCTGGTCCTGCGAGTTACCGAAGGCCCCGACGCCGAGAAGCGTGTGCCGCTGCCCGTCGGCCGACACGTCCTCGGCCGCAGCCTTGACGCCAATATCACGTTCAACGACCCGCAGGTCTCTTGGGAGCACGCTGTAATCAACGTCACCGATTCCAGCGTAAGTCTCACCAACCTCTCGGCCCACGGTACGCAGATCAAGAGCCGGCCTGTCACCGTGACTACCGCGTTACATCTCCGCGACCCTGTGCGCCTTTCACCCCAGACTGTGGTGGTGATCGAAGCGGCGGAGACTGGGGGAGGGGGACTGGCGACATCGCTGCTGATCTCCGCAGCGGTCGTGGTGGTGATCGCAGCAGGGTACCTTTTGTTGTTTTCTAGCGGACCGCCGCACCGCACCAAAACAAATGACTGGACGAGCACCTATTTGCACTTGGAGCGGTGGGTGGACAGTCAAGCTCACTCGGGCACACTTCCGCCCCGCGCTCCTGTGTTGTTCCGCAACGGTTGGCGGATGGAGCGACAGGCTGATCACGAGCGTTCCGCACAGGCGTGGTTAGAGCTAATGCTTATGCTCCGCGCGGCTGACCGCAACACGCCGGTTGCCGATGCGACTACCAACCCGAAGACCTATAGCGACGCACTGGACCGGATGCTCGTCGGTATCCCTACGGGTCAGGAAAGCGCCGCGATCAACGAGGCAGCCTTGAGGCAGTTTGCACAGCGCAGCTACGACTGGAACTACACACAAGCCCGGAAAGCAGACGAGTGAAAAAGATCGCCAACTACAAGTTGTTGGAAGCCGTCGGGGCTGGAGGTTCCGGCTCTGTCTACCGCGCAGAGGAAGAGATGAGTTTGGGCATCACCCGCGTGGTTGCGGTCAAGACCCTACCCGTCATCCCTGACGCCAACAAAAAGCTCCAAGAGGCCTTCATCCGAGAGGCGGAGAACCTTATGAAGGTCACAAGCCACCGCAACATAGTCGCATTATTGAACTTTGGCATCGACCGCGGTACGCCCTGGCTGGCGATGGAGTACCTGCCCCGGAGCCTGCAGGACCAACTCGGAGACCAAGCGCTGCACTCCGCCCAAATCGTCAGGCTGCTCACGCAGATTAGCGAGGGTCTGTCGCAGTTGCATACCAAGCACCCAGCCATCATTCACAATGATATCAAACCCGCCAACATCCTCGTCGATGAATCAGGCGACCTCAAGATCTCTGACTTCGGCCTCGCCTCAACGCAAGGCTCATCCAATACGCTCAACCAAGTAACAGTCCAGTACGCTGCACCCGAAGTCTTGCAAAGCGAACACGGCGAAGTCGGGCCGTATACCGACCTCTATTCACTCGGCCATATAGCCTACCGCGCCGCGTTGGGGCGTGTGGATTACCATCGGCAGTTCCCAGCTATTTACACTGATCCAAACGCACCTGATGGCAGCGCCAAGCCAGCCCGCTGGATGGCTTGGCACTGTTCACTGGAGCAACAGGCGCCGATCATCACGCTACCCAGACCTGATTTTCCACCTAAGCTTGCGGACATCATCGCCAAGCTGATGAACAAACGCATCGACGGGCGATACCCAGACACCCAGCACCTCTTGAGGGATCTGGCTGAGATCTCCGGCACGTCCTTCGGCGACGCATGGAAACCCGCAGCCAACGCGCCAATCGGTTTAATCGTATCGGACAAGAAAGTTTCACCGATCCAGCGCCTCTGGATTGAGAATCCGGTATTGATTAGCGTGGCGGCCTGTGTGGTCATGCTTGTCGTATTAACTTCCGTGTTCCTTCTCACGCGCGACCACACACCCATTCTCAACGTCAAGGAATCGTGGGTCGCAGCCGCAGATGGACGAGTCGACATTCAAGGCACCATTCGCGACCACACCAAACGAACTCGCCTTGTTCTAAAAGCCGGAGGCACAGAATTCCCGTGCAGCATAGCGGAAGATGGGCGTTTCACTGTGAGTTACCACATGAACGCCCCAGGCAAAAGGCAGGCATCGCTAATAATCTATCAAGAAGCAGAGCAGATCGGCGAGATCGCCATGGACTTGGTGCGCGAGCCGCCCAACCAAGTCGAGGTGATCTTCCGAACCACACCCGCGACCCCAGGCGTAACTATTACAGTCCTCCATAAGGAGGGCAGTACCCTCACCGCCACCACCGATCCCGATGGGACTGCCACGCTCAAAGTTCCATATGGCAACTACCACGTCAAAGCCATGCACCCCCGCTTCCTAGTACCGCCTACCACTTACAAAACCGGCGACCAACCTCAGACTACTCAGCCGCTTGGCTTGGTCGAACGTTTCGGTAAACTCGCACTCGATATCTCCCCGGACACCGCCTCGGTCATCCTGATCCCGCTTGAACCCGATCCCAATGCGCCTGCAAAATACACTTATACACTCGGTGGTGACGGTGTAATTATTGAAGAACTTCCCGTCGGTCGCTACACCTACCGCGTCGAAGCCGAGGGCCACGACACCAAGCAGGGTACACTGCATATCCACCGCGATCACCCCAATAGCCTCACCTATCATCTCAGTGAAACTGAACCCGGACGCCCTGTGTTCACTCAACTCGATGACATGCCATCGCTCGACGATATCGAAGCCGCCGCCCTGCTAGCGCTGACGCATGAGGAGTTCGCGGAGTACCTTGCTCGCAATGTCCCACTGCGTCAGATTACTTTCGAGATTCCGCTAGACAGCCAACCAAAGGTCCGTGCCCGTGGAGTCGTACTCAGTGAAGCTGAGAAGAGTAACCTGCTCAACCGGCTGAGTACCGCCCTGCCCCGGCTGGATACGCAAGAAATTCGCGTGGATCCGGTGACGTTGGCGGGGCTTGTCCAGTCAAACCTCCGCGAGTCCCTGAATGTACCTGGACTGAAAGTGCGTGAGTGGAAGAAGAGCGGCACAAACGCCTACATCCTACGCATCCAATACGACCAGCATGAGGGGATCACCCAAGCCAAAATCAAAGATGCGGTCAGCCACTACGTGCTAGACGCGACAATGATATCAGTTATCAAATATTGAGTCGGCGGCCACCTGCCCAAAGCTTAGAGCGTCTTCACCCCATCCGTAGCGCGTTCGGCGCTTGCTAGGCATTGCGCCACAGGGCCTTTTGCTTTAGCTTCTTGTTGGATGACCTCACCAACAAGGAGCCACGGATGGGCACACACCCTACGCACAGGACCTGCGGGACCACCTCTGTTCACGCGAACAACCTGAACCGTTCCCTGCTTGCGCATCGGCTTGGAGCGCCACAGTTCCTTGCCGTCGCCGACGACAATGAATGTGACATCGCTGGCGGCTACTCCGTCGGTGCGATCTCTGCATGCGACGGCGCTCTGCAGCATGGCATAGCCTTCCTCCAGGTGAAAGACGGCGTGGGATCGCTTACCTCTGCTCGGCTCAGCCTGAAACGAACCGGGTATAGCGACCCCATTGACATGGATGTCTTGTTTCAAGCCACGGTCGCCCCAGGTGTGAATCACCTCGTGTGGCAGTTCGATCAACTCGCGTGCCTTGTCTGGTAGGCTGGCACGCAAGCGCTTGCGGACGTCGTCTAGGCGCTCAGCGATCAGCTTGCCGGTGGCGTCTTGCTGCCCGTGAAGATGGAGATACCGCGCGAGCATAGCCTCGGCATGCCGCAGCGCGATCGTATCGACGCCGGCCGTCGCTTTGGCAGCTTGCGCGTCAAACCAGACGCCGCCAGACAATGCTTCGCTTTCACACAACAGGTCGGCAGGTTTCGCGGCCGCCTCGGCTCGGGCCTCAGGCTTGCCGGTTCGTGAAACGCGAGTCAGCAGCGCCGTCTCCTTCTCTCGCGCCTCGGCCCGCCGTTCTTGCGCGTGTGTTCTGGCGAATCTGCGAGCCGCGGACTGGCCATATATATGGTAGGCACGTGTCACGACCCGCTCGCACACTACTGCGGAGCTTGCCAGACACACAGCGCGATCGGGACCTCCCAGCGGTCCACCCGGCAGCGTGATCGATAGGTTTCTGATGTGCTATCGCGGGACCTGCGGGCAACAGCGTGCAGCCTGATCTCTACGATGCGATCAAGCCGATCGGCCCAGCGCTCGGCTGAGCCGCTGGAAAGGCGGGCCAGTGGCACGCCGGCCGCGTCTGTGAGGGTCGGCCTGCCTTGGCCACGTAACTGGAGCGATGTACCAGGCCAAGCTTTTCGTAACGCCCCGTGGGACGGGTGGTCTTCTTGCAGCGTGGATAGGTAGCCCAAATCAAAATCCCGCATACCCAAGAGCTCGTATCGCCTGTTGAGTATGCCAGGCGGGATGCCATCGAGCGCCTGAGCTTGGCGCCGCAGGATCGCAGGCCCACTTAATTGAGCGGTCATCGGCTCGTCGATCCAATCCGGTTCCAGCAATGTGAGGCTCTGTCGGGCGCGTGTCATGGCCACGTAGCAAGTGCGTCGTCGGGCTTCCTCCTCGCTGTGATGACGATCAGGTGTCCAGTTGCTACCGGGGACCACCACGTGATCGAACTCCAGACCCTTCGCAGCGTGCACCGTGCCCAGAAACAGCCCCTTGCCGTGACTCAGTTCACGACGCTGGGCGGTGAGGGTTTCATAGAGGTGATTGATCAGATCCGCAACAAGCCGTTCGCTCTGAGTATCTCCGCCCTGCCACTCCGCACAGAAGGCAGTAACCATGTCATGCCATGGATTGCCGACCGGCATGTCGCTGGCACCTTGCAACATGCAGGCGATCTGTCCCCACGGGAGAATCTGATCGCGCGCCGAGTTGAGCCGTTCGAGGATCGCTGCCACTTCACGGATGTGCTCTAACCGCGGCATCCCGTCGGCGGCGGCCGTCCACCGCACGGGGATGCCGAGATGTTCACACACCGCCCTGATGGGTTGTATCTCAGCACGGGTTGGGGCCAACAGTGCAAAACGATCCCATTCATCCCTAGTGATAGACTGAATCCGCACCAACTCGGCTACAGCCACCAAAGCCTCAGAGCTTGAGCGAGGGAACCGGAGCACCTGCACACGCCCCCGCGCCAATGGGTCAAGTTCGGTCAATCGTCCGCCGGGGGGAAGCCGGCTACGCTGAGGATTGATCTGAATTTCGTGTTCTGTCTTCATGCGATCGCGATTGCGGGCGATCAACTGGTCGCTCGAAGCAATGATGTGGCTGGTCGAGCGGTAGTTGTCGGTGAGGTAGTGGCAGGTTGCTTTATAATCGGCCTCGAACCGGCGGATGAACTGCACGTTAGCGCCCCGGAAGCTGTAAATGTTCTGATCATCATCACCCACGGCCATGATCGTCAGTTTGCTGTCGGGGTCGTTGCCGGTGCGATCAGTCAGCGCAGAGATCAGGTCGTACTGATCGCTATCGATATCCTGGTACTCATCGACAAGAATGTGGCGGTAGCCTGCCAGGAGTCGATCACGTACTTCATCCGGCTCAATGCCGGCTAAAGCACTTTCGCCGCGGAGCATACTGGTCGCGCTACGAATCATTCCGTCGAAATCAATGCCCTCATCCCCGGCACGCTCGGCCAGCAGCGATGGCGAAAGCCCAAGGAGGCGCATCGCCAGTGCGTGATAGGTGAGCACCGTGACCCATGCGGCTTGTGAACCAATCAGCCCCCGGAGCCGATACCGCAGTTCCGCAGCAGCCATACGGTTAAAGCAGATCACCAGCACGGCACGCGGCGGCACACGCTTGACTTGCACCAGGTAGGCAACGCGGTGGACGACGACCCGAGTCTTGCCCGACCCCGGCCCGGCAAGCACCAGAAGGTTGCGATCCGTCGGTGCGGACACGATCCCGGATTGAAGCGGGTTATGAAGATCGTCAACGATCGCCTTGAAGACCTCCTGACTCACGGGTCGGCCAACCTCCTGCTCGCGTCCGGCGAAGTATCGCTTCACGAACTCGGTGCGGTCCATGGAGAAGTAGGCCAGAACCAGTCGCAGGGCATCGACCATGCTATTGATCCCACGCTGGGCATACTCCGCCATCACGTGGATCTGTAGCACCTGTTCGCTGTAGTGTTGGCGTAGTGGTTCAAAGTCGGCCAACCCATATCGCCGCCCTTTACTCTCAGGCAGCAGTTCGATGGTCATGGCCTGCCGGAATACCGCCAATCCGTGCTGGAGGACGATGACCTTCATGTCATGCAGGTACATCAGGGCGCGGCGGACAGCGTCCACCACGTCCTTGATACGCGACCGTTGGTACATATCGCCATGGACAGCTTCGTAAAGATCATCCGCGGAAAACTCAACCAGAAGGCTGGCTCCACGATCCTGGGGTCCGAGTTTGGCAAGGATGGCGGTGAGGACGATACCCGCAAGCTCATGGCGCCACTGCGCCAGTTCAATGACCCGTGCCCAGGGTTGTCTGACCTTGACTCGATAGTGATCCATCTGGAGGTGCTTGGCCTCCATGGAACCAGCACGTTCCCCGAAACCCAGACCGTCAGAGCCTAGCGAGCTGATGAAAACGCGCAGCGCGTCGATGTCAGATGTCGGGTGATCCTGTTTGAGTTTGTGATTCAGATCACGCAGGGACAGGACCTGTGCCCCGTCCTCATCGGCATCGGGTGCCGATTCGGTCATAAGCCGCAGCATGTCCAGTTCCAAATGCACCGCCTCGTCGAGCCGATCACGCGAGGAGCGCTCCACGTGATGCCTCACATAAGCCGATAGCATCAGGGTCTCTTTGACGATACCGGCCTGACTCATCTCCTGAAGAATACGGTGGACATAGAGTCCTACGCCGCCCTCAGACTCGCCCTCTTCCACATCGCCTAACTCCGGCAACTCCGCAAGTTGGTCTGTACTGAGACCGTGATTTGGGTCGCGCTGGATCAACGCGATGGCAACTGCCGTCCAATGCCGCCTCCGCCGCTCTGAGAGGTTGAGCTGCGCGATCCGTTGACGGATTTGCTCCATGGTGGTGAGAAGCAACTGACCCTGCCACACTGACGTGCGATTCTCGTGGCGGCTCAAGAAGCGCGCCCGTTCCAGCCACGCCAGTGCCGTCTTGACCTTGGTATCGGCTGTGTCTCCCTTGGAATCAAACTCGACGGACACCGCCGGGTCGCGGATCAACTCGCCGGGGGTGATGATGACCGAGCCCCGCCCATGCACCGCGCGGCGGACACCGCGGAGGATCTGGGCCACATCGCGGCGGCTGAGTTGCCCGAAGCTGGTCATCTGGAACTGTCGCTCTGTTTCCTCGTTGCTGTGCAGCAGCACGCACGTGCTTTGAGCTCCATCGCGGCCCGCACGCCCGGCCTCCTGTAGGTAGTTCTCCAGGGAGCCGGGTACGTCTGCGTGGATCACCAGCCGGACGTTGTCCTTGTCGATGCCCATGCCAAATGCATTGGTCGCGCTGATGACCTGAAGCTCGCCACGGACGAACCGCTCCTGGATGTCCCGCTTAAGCGGCGCATCAAGGCCGGCGTGGAAGCCCTCGGCGTTCCATCCCCGCTCGACCAGGAAACGCGCGATCAGTTCAACGCGGGCGCGGGTGGAGGCGTAAATGATCGCGGTGCCACCTTCACTCAGGTATTCAGTCAAAAGCTCGTGAGTGCGCGAGAACTTCTCGGAGCCCTCTACGGGGTGGACTTGGAACTCGAGGTTGTGTCGCTCCACACCGCCCTCGAACACCGTCAGGGTTTGACCGAGTTGCTCATCGAAGTGGGAACATATCTCTTCCACGACATCCCGCTTGGCTGTGGCCGTGTAGCAGACAATGGGTGGGACTTCGGTCTTGCTCGCCTGAGCCGCTTCACGGATAAATCGTGATGCGTACAGATAGTCGGGGCGGAAGTCATGACCCCACTTCGAGAGGCAGTGCGCCTCATCAAATACCCAGCAACCGATCTCCCGCTGGTCGACTGTTCGAGCAAATGAGCTGTTCCTTAACTGCTCAGGAGAGACGTACAGGATGCCGATATCGCCACGCCGGACCTGCTCCATCACCGCCCCCCGCTCCGGCGGGGTCAACATGCCGTATAGCGCTGCGGCTGCGGGGCTGCCTGTCTTCTCTCGGAAGTTGTCCACCTGATCCTTCATTAACGCTTGCAGCGGCGAGATGACGACGGTCAGCGACGCCCGCCGTTCATACCGGGCCAGCGCAGGTAGTTGGTAGCACAGCGACTTGCCGCCACCGGTAGGAAGGATTGCGAGCAGGGGCTGGTCACCGAGGCCGGCCTCAATGATCGTCCGTTGCAGGCTCACGCCAGAGGGGTCCTTGGGCTCTGGGCGAAAGTCATCGAATCCGAATATCCGCTTAAGAAGGCCTTTCGCATCCCAAGCCGATCGGCAGTATGAGCACTGATCGTCTCCACACGGTTGACCGCGAAGCCCGCGAACGTAGCGTCCCACCAGTGGAAACCGATGGCGAACCCACCTTGGAAGGACCGAATTACCACCGGCTACCGTGAGCCACGCCATCGCGTAGGCGGCCTCGATGCGTGGCGGGCGTGTGCGAAACGACTCTGCGAAACGCCGCAGCCCAGCCACACAGGCTCTCTGAGAGAAGCGTGCGATCAGGTCATGCTCAACCCGATCCAAACACAGTGGTTGGGTCCCAGTGTGTTGAAAGAACGCTGCGTGCCCACCTCGATCATTGAGTGGGCCATCCAGACTACATCGCAATACTGAACGCAAGTCTTGCGTCCCCATGGCCTGCACCGAGCTGAGGGCGTCCCACTCATCGGCCAAGACGCGCATGGCGAGGCGTGCATCGGCGACCGGATCGTTGACCGCATCGCGCACAAGCTTGTAATCCTTGATTAGTCGATGGTAGGGGTTCCGTGGAAACGCCAGGGGTGAAAGTATGAGGGTGTCGATCACCGGCAGGTTGAGAAACCTGCAAGCAGGGAAGAGGCCACGCACGATGGGGAGATCGTGATCCAGGATGTTGTGACCCACGACATACCGTGCCCCCGAAACGAACGCATCAAGCTCATGTAGCGCTTTACTCGGATCAGCCCCGACCTTCCGTGACAATGCGTCACCACCGTACACCGCGCCCACGTGGAAGATCGTCCCGTCTGGCGTAACCTCCAGATCGATGGCGGCGCATTGATGGAGCAGGCTTTGGGCGTCAGCCATTACACAAGCTTCCGGCTAGGCGGATTGGAAGGTGTAGGTAACTTGTGCATCCTGACAGCCCCGGCCTGCCCACGCATCCCGGCCGATATCCCCCTTGCCATGATAAGAGCCAGAGTGTGGGCATTACGAGGTATGACTGAATGTTGTGGATGACGAATTGAAAAAGGCGGCGTACTTTGGGTGTGATCTACCACGCCCGTCCCCGAACACCGAGGAGTACGCCACCATGAGCCAGACTACCCACCCACCGTTCACATTTCCATCCCC
>JBGTLW010000353.1:0-6726 GCA_041743835.1 Phycisphaeraceae bacterium
ATCGGGTGTGGATTGCGACCGGCAGTTGGTGGAGGGGCTCGGCGATGCGACCGACATCCTGACCGCGCTGGTCGGCGCGGCGGGCCTGCCCGCGACGCTGCTCGCGGCCGAGCGGGGCATGAGAATCTGCCTGGCGAACAAGGAAACACTCGTCGCGGCTGGCGGCCTGGTGATGCCCGTGGTGCGTAGGCATGGCGGGGCTGTGCTGCCGGTGGACTCCGAGCATTCAGCGATTTTTCAGTGCCTCGCCAGCAGGTCCCGGTCGGATGCGTCGTCTGCGGCAGCGAATGCGATGCCCCCGGTGGATCAGGTCCGGCGTATTGTGCTGACCGCCTCGGGCGGGCCGTTCCGCGAGGCCGACCGCGCCACCATCGAGCACGCGACACCCGAGCAGGCGCTGCGGCATCCCACCTGGGACATGGGCCAGAAGGTGTCCATCGACTCGGCGACGATGATGAACAAGGCCCTGGAGATCATCGAGGCCCACTGGCTCTTTGGATTGCCCGCGGAGAAGATCGGCGTGGTGGTCCACCCCGAGTCTGTGGTGCATAGCTTTGTGGAGTTTGTCGATCACTCGGTGCTCGCGCAGCTCGGCCCGCCGGACATGCGGACGCCGATCCAATACGCCCTGACGTACCCTGACAGGTCGGCCGGTTTGAGTCATAGCCTGGATTGGACGCGTCTGAGCCAGCTCAATTTTCATCAGCCGGACTTCGAGCGGTTCCCCGCGCTGCGGCTGGCTTATGATGTCATCGAGCGGGGGGGCACGGCCGGGGCGGTGCTCAATGCCGCCAATGAGGTGGCGGTGGCCGCGTTCCTCGAACGCCGGATCGGCTTCGGGCGTATCGTGGGGCTGGTGGGGGAGGCGTTGCGTGCGGTCCCGTGCGGCCCCGCGGATTCGCTGGAAGCGGTGACCGAGGCCGACCGCCTCGCCCGCGCGTTTGCCCTGGATCGTCTCCACGAGGAGCGGGGCGTGGCCAGTCGTTCTTTGTGACCCCAACACGGATACAATCCTTCGCCCATGCCTGCATACGACAACACCTATCTCGCGATCGCCGGGCTTGTCCTGGGCTTCAGCTTCCTGATCTTCATCCACGAGCTGGGTCACTTCGCGGTGGCTAAGTTCGTGGGGATCAAGTGTACGCAGTTTGCCATCGGCTTCGGGCAGGCGATGGTGTCGTACCGCAAGGGCATCGGCGTGCGCTTCGGCTCCACCGAGGCCGAGTTCGAGCGGCGGATCAAAGCGCACCTGCGCGGCGACAAGCACGTGGTGGCAGACGATGTGTCGATGAAGTCCGACATCCCGATGGTGCAGCGTGATGCCGACGATTTCAACAGCGAGGAGATCGACCGCATCGCCACGCAGCTAGGGCTGGGCGAGACCGAGTACCGCCTCAACTGGTTGCCGTTGGGTGGTTACGTGAAGATGCTCGGGCAGGAGGACATGGACCCCTCCGCCCGCTCCAACCACCCGCGATCCTTCAACGCCAAATCCGTCGGTGCCCGCTTCTGGGTGCTCAGTGCCGGCGTCATCATGAACATGATCTTCGGGGCGATCTTCCTGGCGTTGGCGTTCTCGCCCTCGCTGGGTGTGCAGTTCCCCGCGGCAACCGTGGGCGGCGTGACCCCGGGCAGCCCCGCGGCCATTGCTTATGCTCAGGGGCACGATGACGACCCCGCCTACCGGGGGCTCCGCGCGGGCGACCGCATCCTCACGGTGAATGGCAAGCCCGCCAAGGACTTCATGGATGTGAAGATCGCCACTGCGCTGGGTAGCCGTGGCTCGGCGGTCGCCTTCGAGGTCGATCGCGCGGGCGAGGCCCGGCCGCTGGTTTACTCCGTCGTGCCCGTTGCGAACAAGCGAGAGGAGGGCCTGCTCTCGGCTGGCATCGAGATGGGTTTCACGCTCGATGTGGCTGCGGTGTATGAGGAGAGCGAAGCGTTCACACAGGGCGTGGTGCCCGACACACGTATCACCGCGGTCGATGGCAAACCCGTCGGCACCGTGAGCGAGTATGTCGCGGCGACATCGGCATCCAAGGGCCAGCCTGTTGAGTTGACCTTCATGCCCTACGACCCGTTGACAGGGGCGCTTATGCCCGGCGGCGAGCCAAAGATCGCCAAGCTGCTGCCGCTCGCCGAGTTGCAGCGTGATATCGACGGGCTGCGACACCTGGCGGGGTTAAGCCCGCCGATCGGTGTCACGGCTGTCGTGCCGGGCAGCCCCGCGGAAGCGGCGGGGATGCGGGCTGGCGACCTGCTGGCGCAGTTGGGTGATGCCCGCTGGCCGACGAGCCTGGAGATGGTGCCGCGATTGGTGGGCGAGGCGGTTGAGCAGGGCAAGGACATCCGCGTCGTGGTGATGCGCGAGGGCGCGTTGGTGGACCTTGGCTCGGTGAAGCCCAAGAAGAAGCAACTGGGGATCGGCTTTGCGTTGATCCAGCGTCAGGCGATGATCGGCGGCGTGAAGCCGGGCTCCGCCGCGGAGGTGGGCGATCCGATCCCCGGCGGGTCGGTGGTGTTGTCGGTGGATGGCCAGCAGGTAGCGGATTGGGCGGACATGCAGCGTGCGATGACCCAGGCTGCGGCATCAGACGCAGACGCGGTGACGCTCCGCATCAGGCTCGCGGTCGCTGGCCAACCCGAAGAAACACTGACGATCCCGCTCACCCAGGAGACGCGCGATCAGCTTGCCTCTGCGGGGTGGTCGCTGCTGCCCGCACCGTTTGGCAGTGCCGGCTTCCGCAACCACCCGGACAAGATCACGCTCAAGGGCGAGGGCATGGTCGATGCGGCGGGCCTCGGCCTTGAGAAGACCGGGCAGTTCATGGTGCAGACATACCTGACGCTGGTCCGTCTGGTGCAGGGGACCATCCGCATCTCGAATCTGCGTGGCCCGGTCGGGATCGTCCACGAGGGCACACGCATCAGCCGGGAAGGCCTGCCGTACCTGCTGTTCTTCCTCGGGCTTATCAGCATCAACCTGGCGGTGATCAACTTCCTGCCGATCCCGATCGTCGATGGCGGGCACATCGTGTTCCTCATCATCGAGAAGCTTAAAGGCTCACCCGTCAGCGGACGTGTGCAGACCTATGCGTCGCTGGGCGGGCTGGCGGTGATCGGCTTTGTGTTCCTCTCCACGCTCTACTACGACGTGGGACGCCTGGGCGTCACAGACTGGCTCGTCGGCCTCTTCGGCTAACCCCCCGCACCCGCCCCCGGAAACTTCCCCTGGCAAGTTTGCCCGGCTTCGTGTTAAGCCGGATTAACGCAGGCGGCGGGCATTGGCGCGGTACGGCTGAGGTGATCCGGTTACGCCTGTCGGGGGATTCCATATACTGTCCTGCTTCCTCGCGCCCCGTTCACCCACCGGTCTATCACTTAGCCCATGCGTTTAACGATCACGCTTATCGCGCTGCTGCTCGGGCTCGCCGTCGTCGGCGGGATGTTCTATCACGCCAGCCAGGACCGGGACCCAGCCGCCACGCCGCGCGTGACGGACCAGCCCACCGCCTACGGCCAGACGCAACCGCCTGCCGTCGAGAAAACCCAAGTCCCAACGGCAGACACCCGCGTTCCCGAAACGACAGCCGCCGTCACCGAGGATGCGACCCCGGAACTGCCCCCTGAAGCGGCTCCGGAAGCATCCCCAGAAGTCACCAAGGACGTGACCCCTAAGCCCGCGGACGAATCCGGGTTGTTTGTGTTTGAGGGGCTGCGGATGGCCGAGCCGGAGAGCAGCGGGCTGGTCACGTTCGGCTCGGACGCGTCGCCCGGAGCGGATAAGCCCGGCTTCATGGCCAAGGTCGTGCTCACGCCATGGGGCGCGGGTGTGCAACGCATCACGCTGGCGGAGTACCGCATGGGGGTTGATGGGGCCTGGGCTGAGGAACCCTACGTCATCATCGACCACAACAGCGACCGCATCGCGCCATTTGCCGCGAGGCAGATCGTCATCAATGGCTCACCCGTCAACCTTGCCTCGCAGACGCGCTGGCAGGCGGGCCCGGTCGTGGAGACAGAGGACGGCGCGTCGGTCACGCTGACCGCGCAGATTATCGATGGCAATGAGCAACCGGTGGGGCAGGTCCGCCGAACGTATCGCTTGACCAAGGGCAGCTACGACCTGCAACTCGAGCAGGAGTTTGTGAACGAGTCCGGCAGGCAACTCACCGTGGGCTTCCTACAGAACGCGCAGGGCGACCTGTTCCAGGACCCCGCGGCATACATGGGCGATCGACGCGAGTTTGTTACCGGCTACTTCAACCCGGACTACGACGACAAGCTGCGCATCTACACCAGCGGCTCCTACATCCACCGCGACAAGGTCATCAGCAAGAAAGCGATCTGGCCCCACCCCAACCTCGGTGATGAGGGCTATGAGCTTGCGTGGGTCGCCTCGGAGAACCGCTACTTCAGCGTGGTGATCCACCCCAACGTGCCGATCAGCCACACCGAAACCCGGGCGATCCCGTACTTCACCGAGACGTTCCCCACCATCGGCGTACTCGTCCACGAGAACACCGGCCGACCCAAGCCCGACAACCAGGCGCTCATGTTCACGCTGGAGCGGCAGGGAGTGGTGCTCGCGCCGGGCGAGGCGCTGGACCTGAGTGTGGGCATCTACGCGGGGCCACGCAAGAAGCAGGTGCTGACCCAGCCGCCCTACGACTCGCTCTACATGCACCGGCTCGTGCGATACAACATCGGCGGGATGTGCGCGTGGTTCACGTTTCAATGGCTCGCCAACGGGCTGCTGGGGTTCATGCGCCTGATCCACGCGGTGACCTTCGACTGGGGCATCGCCATCATCGTGCTGGTGATGTGCGTGCGTCTGATCCTGCACCCGATCACCAAGCGGGCGCAGGTCAACATGATGAAGATGGGCAAGCAGATGGCGGCGCTGCAGCCCGAGATCGAGAAGATCAAGAAGAAGTACAAGGACGACCAGCAGAAGCTCAACGGCGAGATGATGAAGCTCTACCGCGAGAAGGGTGTCAACCCCGCGGGTTTCCTTGGCTGTGCGCCCATGATGCTCCAGACGCCGATCTGGATCGCGCTGTATGCCATGCTCTACTTCGCGATTGAGTTGCGGCACGAGCCCGCGTTCTATGGCGTCTTCCAGGCGATCTCCGGCGGGGGGTGGCACTTCCTGCAAGACCTCTCGGTCTCCGACAACTTCATCCGCTTCATCCCGATGGAAGAGGATGGCATCTACATCCCGCTCATCAGCGGGTTCCTCGGCCAGGTACGGGCGCTCAACATCCTGCCCCTGATGATGGGGGTGGTCTTCTACATCAACCAGAAGCTCACCACCCCGCCCCCGGCCAACGAGCAGCAGGCCCAGCAGCAGAAAATCATGAAGTACATGGTCCTGCTCTTCCCGGTCTTCCTCTACAACGCGCCGTCTGGCCTGACACTCTACATCTTCACCTCCACGCTCTTTGGCATCCTCGATGGTTACATGGTCCGCAAGCACATCAAGGAGCAGGAGGCGGCGGGCACGCTCTTCGACAAGAAGCCCCGCAAGCCCGGCGGCATCATGGACCGCGTCTCCAAAATGATGCAACAAAAACAACTCCAGATGCAACAGGCCCAACGCGAAGCACAGAAAAGCGCCCCCAACACCCCCAAGAAACGCAAACGCTAACCCCCCCGGAAGTTTCCCCCGGAATCTTTCCGCGGGGAACATGCCCCTGGCAACGTCCCGCGTGAATGTTTCCCTGCAATATCACCCGCGTTATCAGGCAACCGGCCATCATGTCACGCGACACCGCCGACACCATTGTTGCGGTCAGCTCACCGCCCGGGCCCAGCACGCGTGGGCTGATCCGGCTCAGCGGCCCCGAGGCGGTCAGCATCACAGATGCCGTGCTGGAGCCGGGCCATGCCTTGCAAGCAAGCCCGCGACGCTTCACTGTGGTCGTGCTGCGTCAGCCGTCCATCCCTTGCCTTGGCGCTTACTTCCCCGGCCCACACAGCTACACGGGTGATAACATCGTCGAGTTGCAGGTCCCCGGCAACGCGGCGCTACTCGATCGGCTTCTCCACGAGTTCATCCACTGCGGCGCGAGGCTGGCTGAGCCCGGTGAGTTCACGTTCAGGGCGTTTGTGGCGGGGCGGATCGACCTGACGCAGGCGGAGGGCGTCGCGGCAACGGTGTCAGCGGTGAGTGATGCGCAGCTTGATGCCGCGTCCATGCTGCGTGAGGGGAAGCTGGCCAAGCAGGCCCACACGCTGGTGAATGACCTTGGCACCGCGCTGGCGCTGGTGGAAGCGGGGATCGATTTTGTCGATCAGGAAGATGTCGTGCCCATCGCTGCGCCCAAGCTACGTGCGCGGCTGCAGCGGCTGCGCGCGGCGGTGATGGAGCTGGTCGATCGTTCCCGGTCGTGGGGGGCAATTCAGTCCCTGCCGCGCGTGGTGCTCGTCGGCCCGCCGAGCAGTGGCAAGAGCACGCTGTTCAATCGCCTGCTCGGGCACGACCGCGCGGTGATCCACGCCTTGCCCGGCACCACACGCGACGCGCTCGCCGAGCCATGGACCCCGCAACTCCTCACCGAAGCTTCCGGGGCCGGGGCCAGGGGCGGGGGCGGGTCCGGGGGCTGGGGCGTTGAGGTCATGCTCGTGGATATCGCGGGGCTGGATGATCCCGAGGCGATGCTGGACCGTCAGGCGCAGGCAGCCGCCAGCCGTGAGATGCAGGCTGCGGACGTGCTGGTTGCG
>JBGTLW010000354.1:0-35141 GCA_041743835.1 Phycisphaeraceae bacterium
GCGTGTACTTGGCGTGCCCCGGCTGGCCGCCGGCCTTACGCTGCTTGCCCCCGCCGCCCGCCCCGCCCTTGGGCCGGTCGTCGGGCGGTTTGACCACGTCGCTGCTCGGCGGCTTGGAACTGGTCCGCGAGTTCTTGCTCAACGCCGCGATCGTCGCCTCCAACGCCGCCAACCGACGACGCAGCAAAGCATTCTCCGCCTCCAGTGCCGCGATCCGCGCATCCTTGTCCATGCGACTCTTATCGGATCATCACAACTTGTATCGACAGTTGGGGTGAACGGTTACGTCCTCTTGCTTTTCCTTCAGTTCCGCTGCTTTCGACCATTCTCCCGCAACTCGATAGGCGAAGCCAAGCTTGCGGATCGCTCGCGCTAGGTTTGGGTCGTCCGGATAGAATTCAAGGGTTTCAACACTCTTTTGAAGAAGATCACGGCCCTTCGCGATAAATGGACAGCAGGAATAGGCGTGTCCTAAGTGCATCTGAGCATCAGCAATCTTCTGAGGTGACGCGCCAGCAACTTCCCTTAACCGGAGCATCTTCTTGAAATCTGAAATCGCGCCGGGCCAGTTAAGCATCCGCAGACGGATACTCCCCCGAATTGCCAATAGGTTGTCCGTCTCACCGTGAGTGACAATTGCCTGCTTTGCGTAACTTCCTGCACGCCTCAAACATTGTCGTGCCTCGCTACTGAACCCCATGGCACGCGCGGTGTTGTAATGGGCCGAGGCATTAGCTCCATCAGGCGGCAACTTCACACTAGGCTCAAATTCGCCATGGCTACTGAAATGCTGTGACCGTACTTCTGTCTGCGAATTCAGAGCGGCAATCGTGCCTGCCCACGGATGCCCATGCCATCCATGCCACGATGCCGCAGACGACCAATCGGCCAGCACCGTGTCCCAATATGGCAGGAATTCCTTCAGCCTGCCGTCAGCTTGCACGTCGACAGGGCGGTAGGAGGCCGGCATTAGCTCACGAACTGCAAACCACAAACGACTGAGCTTCTGCTGATAGTGTGGGGTGCGACGGTATTCCTTGATTAGCGTCTGGATAAGGTCAACGTCGGGCGGCCGATGCCTGCGTTCAGAAGCTGCATCAAGAAACATTACGCCGGTCTTACGCGCGCGCCACCACGCCCTTAGCATTTGCCGCGCGCTGAGAACTGCACCCTCAGGCACGCCGTTGGCGACTCGCTCAATCCGACGCTTGACATCGTTACATATCTCCTTCTTGCTCATTGGCCTGATGTTGCGCCATTCAGGGAACGCCCATGCCAAGATATCAAGCAGACTTTTGAGACGAGGGCCAGGATCAAATCCCTCCAACGTGTATGGCGGACCAGTCATCTTGCCGTACATGGCGGCGGCATAGAGTTCTACCTCGAAGTAACTGACTGCTGTATCTCGGCTGTGGATCGTTATCGGAGAACCGTGGTCTTTGTCACCGCGACGGCTGCCTGCCAAGATGCAAATGTACAGGTCTGAACGCCGCAAGACATCTATCAGATGGTCTGCTGCTGCGAATGCATCACTACTTGGTGGGAATTGACGCTTGCGCTCATCCGGGTCTCTCTTGGCGACTTGTTCGGCCACCCAAGCGGCGACCCGGCCAGATCGTCGTGGCAGTTGGTCAAGTTCTTCACGCAGTTGAAAGAGTGGATCAGCATGGCGGTCGTCATGCACCTCGCCTGCTTGATAGAAGGACGAAACAAAGGCGAAGGGATTAACAGAGGATTCCTCAGCGTCTACTCGCATTTGTCATTCCATACGTTTCCCAACGTCATTCACCTGAGCTTGACCACTGGCGGGCACGCGGCAACAGATCGTTAAGCAGGGCCGTCGCGATCGATGATGGCTTGCCGGGGGTTGTGGACGCGAAGCGTTCTGCGTATGTGTCTTCATCGAGGGCCTCGTCAAACTGTCCGAGGGATTCCACCGCTTCGTTGAAAGACCGCACCACCTCCCGCACGGTGGCGTCCGCGCCATCCGATCGGATCATCTGCGTGATCGCTTGGGTCCAGACATGCGGGGTCACCGTGCCCACTGCGACATGAAAGATGCTGGTTATCACCCGCCGCACGTCGGCCTCGGACCACTGATCGTCGCGTGGAACTCTGCGTTTACGGTCCATTATTACACCCACCAATTTGTCTTCATGGCTCAGCTTCTGATGGCCATCGTATCGTACGGCCTTGGATCGGTGAAGGCATTTCTGCTTTCACGACCAGTTTAACAGCCACGTTCAGCCCGCATTGCGCAAGGATTCCACTGCGGCTGCAGAAGTAGAGGGCATGGAAGCAACCGGCCAAAGCCTTGGATATGGACCTGGTGGGGATTGGAGTTCACGATTGGGCCTGTCGCCGGAGCAGCGCAGGCAGGCGGTCGTGGACATCATCGTGTCCGGTTTGATGCGGCTGCCGAAGGGTCTGGACCTCGTGGTTGATCAGGCGGCACACGGCCCTCACGCAGAATCTGCAGAATCCTCTCGTCAGGCGGCGGATCAGACTTGATCTTCCCGGCCGTTTGCCGCTCAGTGTGACCAGAACGGTTAGCGCCCCGAGAAAGGACGGCCGCGATGAATACGCCCACCATCGACATCCAGGACCAACTGGCGGCCATGCACAGGATGACCCCCAAAGAATTGCGGGTCAAGTACGCGGAGCTGTTCGGCGAGCGTTCCCGCAGCGGGAACCGGCTGTGGCTGCTACGGCGCTGTGCCTGGCGGCTGCAGGCGCTGGCCGAGGGCGGGCTCTCCGACCGGGCGATCAAACGGGCGAAGGAGCTGGCTCGCGACCAGGACATCCGCACCACCGCCCCCAAGGGCATGCGGATGGCCCCGCTCGACCGCCCCGCCGATGTGGAGCAGCCCGCACAACGGTACATCACGCGCACGCCCGCACCCGGCGACCACGACCCGCGACTGCCCATGCCGGGCGGTCAACTCAAGCGGGTTTACAAGGGCCATCTCTACATCGTCAACGTGCTGGAGAACGGCTTCGAGTTCGATGGCCAGCGATACCACAGCCTCTCGGCGGTCGCCCACGCCATCACCGGTGGCCACTGGAACGGCTTCAAGTTCTTCAACCTCCCCCCCCCGGAATAACTCCGGAGACGAGCCAACCAAGGAGACCTCATGAACAACAAGAACGGTAAACCGAAGCTTCCGCGGGTCCGGTGCGCTGTTTACACGCGCAAGAGCACCGATGAGAACCTGAACCTCGACTTCAATTCTCTCGACGCCCAGCGCGAAGCGGGCGAGGCGTACATTAAGAGCCAGCAGCACGAGGGCTGGGTCTGCCTCGACGAGCGGTTTGACGACGGCGGTTTCTCGGGCGGCAACGTCGACCGCCCAGCCTTCCAACGCTTGATGGCCGACATCGCTTCCGGGCGAATCGACTGCATCGTGGTCTATAAGATCGACCGGCTCTCCCGGAGCCTGATGGATTTTGCGCGGATCATGGAGACGCTCGAGCGGCACGGCGTGTCGTTGGTCAGTGTGACTCAGCAATTCAACACGACCTCGTCGATGGGCCGGCTGACGCTGAACATCCTGCTGAGCTTCGCCCAGTTCGAGCGGGAGATCATCTCGGAGCGCACGCGGGACAAGATCGCCGCCGCCCGGCGCAGGGGTAAATGGACGGGCGGGCCGCCGGTGCTGGGCTACGACCGCGAGCGTGACAACAGGGGCACCCGGATCGTGGTGAATAAGGATGAAGGGGAAAGGGTCCGGTCCATCCACCGCCTCTATCTGGAGTCGGGGTCGATGCTGCCCACGCTGCACGAATTGAAGCGACGCGGTTGGCGGACCAAGCGGTATCAGACGGTGTCGGGGGTATGGCGCGGCGGCACGGAGTTCGACAAATCATCGCTTCAGAAAATCCTCACCAACGTCGTGTACCTCGGCAAAGTCACCTACAAGGGCGAAATCCACGAGGGCGAGCACGAGGCGATCCTGGACGAAGACCTGTTTTCCCGGGTGCAGGGGCTGCTGCGCCGCAACCGCAACTCGGGCGGGCGCTACAGCCGCAACAAGCTGGGGGCGCTGCTCAAGGGACTGGTCCGGTGCAAGGCCTGCGGCTGCGCGATGAGCCACCACTTCGCCACGCGGGGCAGCAAGCGGTATCGGTATTACGTCTGCATCCAGGCGCAGAAGAAAGGATGGGACGCGTGCCCGGCCCCGTCGTTGCCGGCCCAGCAATTGGAGCAGTTCGTGCTTGAGCAGATCAAGGCACTGGGCCGCGACCCTAGCATCCTCGAAGACAGCCTCCGGGCAACGCAGGCGCGGATGCAGAGCGAGGTGGATGATCTTAAGCGCGAGCGGACTGGGATCGAAACAGCAATCAAGGACCTTGGTCGGCAGGTCGGTGAGGTTGCATCAAGCGCGGGCTTTGATGAGGAGGCCACCCAGACATTGGCGCGACTTCAGGACCAGATCCGCGAACGCCAGCAGGCGGCCGCTGACATCAACGCGGCGATAGCCAAGCTGCAATGCCGCATGCTCGATCCCGACGAGCTTGCAGGGGCCGTCGAGGCCTTCGACCCGCTCTGGAGCACGCTCCCCCCGGCCCAGCGCGCCGGGCTGGTCCAGCTTCTGGTCGAGCGGATCGAGTACGACGGTGAGAACGAATCCATTTCAATGACATTCCATCCCACGGGTATCCGCACCTTGACCCGGCAGCATCAAGGGGAGGCCCAGCCGTGCCTGACGAGCTGACCATCACCAGGAAGATTCACTTCACGATGGCCAACAAGGGCCGGCGCGAGATCAAGCCCGGCCCCGCCGCGGTGATCGACACCCCCGGAATGCCAGACGGCCGTGTCCCCCGGCTCGCGCGACTCATGGCGCTGGCGATCAAATACGAGCAGCTCATCGCCTCCGGCGGCGTGCGGGATCAGGCGGAGCTCGCCGAGCTGGGCCACGTCAGCCGGGCGCGGGTCACCCAAGTCATGAACCTGCTTCACTTGGCCCCGGATATCCAGGAGGCGGTCCTCCACCTGCCCCGCACGTTGCAAGGCCGCGATCCCATCCGTGAGCTGCATGTCCGACCGATCTGCGCCGAGCCGGATTGGAACCGGCAGCGGGAGGCTTGGCGTCGCCTGCTCGTGTCGGATGTCAAATCGACAGATTTCATAGGTTCGGCGCATGTTTGGGCAGACGGCTAGCCCCCGCAACGCCCCTCTTAGCGCCGGATCGGGGGCTGGGGCAGCCGCCCGCTGGCGCGCTAGTTGCATGAGCCACGCGGTCGGGCCAGGGATCGGCCCTTCGTTGTTTAAATCATCAGGCCGGCCTGGTCGTCGGCACGGAGGTCCGCATGGCCAGCCAGAACTTTACGCCCAAGCATATCTCGTCCCACCAGCTTCTTGAACGCATCGATCCGGCAATCCTGCTGAGATTCCTCCGCAAATACCGCGACTTCTTCATCAAGGAAAGCGTGCTCTCATCCAACGCGGACGCCGTCGACTACGACCGCCTGTCATTGCTGCTCGCCTCGCCCAGCGAGGTCATGCCCGGCCTCCTCATGGCCGACCTCTTCTATTGGAACGAAGTCGCCGAGATGGCGCAGATCGAGGACCTCAACGAGATCGCCGAGCGGCAGGGGATCGCGTTCAATGACGAAATCTGCATCGAGGAGGCGGCGCTACTGGTCCGCATGGAAGCCCCCGAGGACCTCGAAGACCTCTACGCCGTCTATCAAGCCCACGGGCTGCTGCGTAAGAAGAAGCGTTTCCTCTCCTACTTCGCCACCGTCACCGAACTGGCGACGTGGAAGAAGCCCACGCCGCGGATGCTCACCCGCTTCTCCCACGACATGGACGCCTGGTATGAATCGCAGAAGAAGGGACGCGGCACGCGGGTGTCGGTGATCGAGAAAGACGACGCGGCCTGGTTCATCATCCGCCACGGCGGGACTTTCAAGAAGGAGAATGCGGTCGACAAGGGCGAGCCCACCCTGGTGTTCTACCGCCCCGAGGCCTACGACCTGCTGATCTATTACCACGGGCTGGGTGAGCTGGCGATCTACAACGAGGGGCACAGCAAGCGCGAGCGGCAGGCGTACTGCACCTACCTGGGCAAGAACCTGTTCGACAACCCCTCCTACTTCGAGCGCAACGACTCGGCCAAGTATTCGCTTGAGCCGCTGCGGCAGCGCGGGCGAGCCGCGCTGGACTGCAGCGACGTGCCGGGTGTCCAGCACGCCAGGCTGACCGACCTCCGCTATCAGTTCAACGGCGGCAATCACCACCGGGTTACGCACAAGGCCGAGGACGTGTTCGCCGGGCTGGAGGACCTGGGCGAATCGATCCCCGAAGGAGCGCAGCTGGTGTTGATGGGCGTCAAGCTCATGCTCGACTCCGCCCTTGGCGGGGAACGGACGGTGAGGCTCCATGCGCCCAATGTGTCGGTCTATGATCACGAGCGGGACGCGGAGGTGGCCCACCGGTTCCTGGCCCTCAAAGGCTTCATCATCGACCGTGCTCAGCGGAGGCGTGACGGTTGACCCATCCGCTCGATGCTTTGTGGGGCCTCATCGGTTCACGGCCCGGGCTGGACGCGGCCGACGCCGAGTGGCGGGAGCGCCTGGGCGACGAGCTATGGGGGCAGCTCAAACCCCGCCTATTCGTGGGCAATGGCCATGCGGTCATCATTCACCGGCACGCCGAGTCCCGCTCATACAAAGTCTGCGCCACATCCTCAGGGCATCGGCTGGTCTGTGAATCGACGGGGGCAGTCGATGACCAGCGGCTGACAAACGACGAGGTCCGCAGCTACCGCCTCGATGTCGCGGCGTTCCGCGATCAGTTGGCCCGATGCCTTGGGATGATCCCCGAACCGGGACCGGTACGCGGGCTGCCGAATGCGATCCCGGTGGGTGAATGGCACCCGGCCGAGGCGACCCCCATCCCCGCATACTTGGCAATGACACCCTCGGCCGGGCTTCTCCAATCCGAGGTACGCCGTCTGTTGACGCAAACCCATGGCGGGTTCCTCCTGCTGGTCCCCGAGCCGCCTCGCCTGGACACGGCGGTGCGTGAGCAGCTCAATCGCAGTCAAGCCGGGGTCGTTGGGCTGCGGGATGTGGTCGAATGGGATGGCCGCCAACTGGCCGCGATGCCCGCTTGGGAAACACACCGCCACGCCTACTGCCGGCGTCACTTCCCCGAACGCATGGTGATCGCCCCTCCGCAATACGAGTTCCGCAAGACCGGCGATTACTGGAGCGTCCGCTTCAATGGCAAGTACACGACGATCAAGGACGCGGTTGGCCTGCACTACCTCGCCTATCTCTTGGCTCGCCCACACGAGAAAGTCTCCGCCACCAGCATCCTGCAGGCGGTGACGTGCGAAGCCAAGGTTGCTCAAACCGGTTCGGCCGGCGACCAATCCGATCGGCAAACAGAGGCGGACTTGGAACGCCGCTACTTCGAGCTGCAGGATGAACTCCAGGACGCGGAAGCCAACCACGACCAAGCGGCCCA
Organism: Phycisphaeraceae bacterium; assembly: GCA_041743835.1. Classification (GTDB taxonomy): domain Bacteria; phylum Planctomycetota; class Phycisphaerae; order Phycisphaerales; family Phycisphaeraceae; genus JBGTLW01. Next base: position 7,481 of record JBGTLW010000354.1, read on the forward strand.
GGAGAGGCTGCGACGTGAACTCGCCAAACTGGCCGACTACTGCAAGACGGTCAAGGGCTTCGCCGGCCGGATGCGCCAGGCGTCTGATGATGCCGACAAAATCCGCCGCGCGATGAGCCAGGCCATCGACCGCACGATCAGTGCGCTCAAAGCCCCCGAGATGCTGCCCGACGCCGCCCAACACCTGGAGAACGCCGTGAAGACCGGCCTTTTTATGTCCTATGAACCCGAGGAGCCTCCTGACTGGTCCCTGTGAAATGACCACAAAATTTCAACGGTCACACCCCGTGTGACTTTGTCACGCCTCATGTGACGCCCCGCCGGTGAAGAGCGAAAGCCGGCGAGCCAACGTCACTGACACAAGCCCGCTGAAGCGCCTCCGCCGGTGTTCTTCAGCGGGCTTTTTCGTGCTTAGGGCACGGAAAGGCGTGGCACGTGACCAACGTCCCCACCCACCGGCGGGCGGCCGATACAGGCCGCAGGACCCCCTCCCCACAACCCCGGCCCCAGGCGGTCAACCCGCCGCCGGACCCGGCCTTCGATGCCTATGTCAAGGACCGGATCGATTTCCGGGTCCGGAAGCTGGCGCTGGGTTTCGCCCTGTCGGAGGACGACCAGGACGACTACCGAGCGGACATGACGGCCGAGGTTTGCTCGGCCATGCGGCGTTTCGACCCGCGGAAGGCCAAACGCGAAACGTTCGTCAGCCGCGTGCTTGATCGTTTCGTGATGTACGCGATGCGGTCGCGCTGCAACCAGATGAAGCGGCCTTGCGCCAACCCCCTCGGCTTCTCGGATATCAGTGAGGCGTTCGAGCCGGTCAGCAACGACGAATGCACAGGCGAACTCAACGAGGCGAATCGCATCGAGCTGCGTCTGGATGTCGAGTTGGTCGTGGCTCGGATGTCGGACCGCCTGCAGGGCGTCGCGCGTTTGCTGATGCATTTAAGTCCCGCCGACACGGCCCGCGAGATGGGTATCCACCCGTGCTCGATCTACCGGCTCATGGATCAAATCCGTGCCCACTTCCTCAACGTGGGCATGAACCCTAGCAATGTACCGCGCGAAGATTCAACGGTGGCTGCAGATGTAGAGGGTGCCCCGAAAGGAACCCAACGATGAACGACCTGAACATCGACCTCGACATCCTCGGCACCGAACCCGCCGACGCCTACCACGCCAAGGCGGACGAATACCTGTCGAGCCACCAACTGCTCGACTTCATGGCCTGCCCGTGGTTCTACCGCAAGAAGCGACTGGGACTCATCGCGGACAGTGACAGCCCGGCGATGCTGATCGGCCGGGCCACGCACTGCCGTATCCTCGAAGGCCGCGACGCCTACGAGCAGCAGTTCGCGCTGGGCGGGCCCATCAACAAGACCACCGGCAAGCCCTTCGGCAAGGACACCCAGGCCTTCCGGGGGTGGTGTCGCGCCCAGGGCAAGACGGGCGTCCACCACGACGACCTGGCTTTGATCGAGAGCATGGCCGGCGGCGTGGCCATGAACGATGAGGCGGTGGACCTGCTGCTCTACGGCCGGTCCGAGGGCGTGGCCCGCACTGAGTACCGCGGCGTGCCCAGCCAGATCCGCATCGACTGGGCGCATCCGCACCGTGGCATCGTCGACCTCAAGACCACCGCCGATCTCACATGGTTTGAGAACGATGCCAAGCGTCGCCGTTACCACAACCAGGTCGCCTTCTACCAGGCCGTGCTCGAGCAGGCGCTGGGGGAGGCCGAAGGCAGCATCCCGGTGTACCTGGTCGCTGTCGAGAAGGCCGAGCCGTACCGCTGCGGGGTCTGGCGTGTGAGCGACGGCACGCTGTTAGCCGCCCGCCGCGAGAACGAGGCGGCGATCGCGCGGCTCAAACGAGCGTGCGAAACAGATGAGTTCCCCACCGGCTACGAGTCCGTCCGCCTGCTCGACCTGACGTAACCGCGCATGTCTCCGCGCCCGGGCGGGCCGGGGCGACGTGCCGCAACGGCATGGATGCCTTCTCAGGTTCCCCGGATGGAAGGCGGCTCCTTTTGTCTCGGCCGCCCGGGCGCTTCTTTCAACCACCACGCACCACGAGCCAAACCCCATCGACCCAACCCCCAACACCGGAGCACACATGACACTGATGCAACGCATCCACACCGGACGACGCCACTCGCCCCCGCGCCTCGTGATCTACGGCACCGAGGGCATCGGCAAGTCCACCCTCGCGGCGCACGCGCCCAAGCCGATCTTCATCCCCACCGAGGACGGCCTCGACCAGATCGACTGCGCCAGCTTCCCGCTGGCCAGGTCGCTGACTGACGTACGCTCGGCGCTGACCGCCCTGATCCGAGACGAGCACGACTTCGAGACGGTCGTCATCGACAGCGCCGACTGGCTCGAACGCCTGATCTTCGACGCGCTGTGCGAGCAGTACGGCGTGTCGAGCATCGAGAAGGTCGACGGCGGCTACGCCCGCGGCTACACGCACGCCCTGACGCCGTGGCGGTCGATCCTCGACGACCTGGACCGGCTCCGCCACCAGAAGGGGTTGTGCGTGATCCTGCTGGCCCACGCCAAGGTCGAGACCTTCGCCGACCCCGAGCACGCGGCCTACGACCGCTACTCGCCCCGCCTGCACAAGCACGCCACGGCGCTGATCACCGAGTGGGCCGACGCGGTCTTGTTCGCCACACGCAAGATCATCACCAAGACCGCCCCCGGAAGCTCCGGCTTCGGCCGCGAGCGCATCATCGCTTCGGGCCTGGGCAAGGACGCTTCCGGGGGCGGGGGCGGGGGCGGCGGGGAACGCGTGCTCCGCACCGTGGGCAGCCCGGCCTGCGTGGCCAAGAACCGCTACGGCCTGACCCCGGAATTGCCCCTCTCGTGGTCGGCGCTGATGCAGGGGCTCAGCGCGACCCCCTCTGACCAACCCCCCGTGCCGAACCAAGGCCTGCGCCTTGTCGGCGATGACCAACCCACTCACACGGAGAGCTAACCCATGGCCAGCCTCAACGGATTCGATGCCACCCAAGTGGACCCCAGCGCCTCGTTCGACCCGATCCCCGCGGGCAAGTACCTCGCCGCCATCACCGAATCGGAGATGAAGCCGACCAAGAACGGCAACGGCAGCTACCTGCAGCTGACCTTCACCATCGTGGAAGGCGACTACCAGGGTCGCGTCCTTTGGGCGCGGCTCAACCTCAACAACCCCAACGCCACCGCGGTGAAGATCGCCAAGTCCGAGCTGTCGGCCATCTGTCACGCGGTCGGCGTGATGCAGCCCCGCGACAGCGCCGAAATCCACAACCTGCCGCTGCTGATCAACGTCAAGGTCAAGAAGCGCGCCGACAACGACGAGCTGACCAACGAAATCAAAGGCTACGAGCCCACCCCCGGAAGTGCCCCAGGAACCACCGCCGCCACACCTGCCCCGGCCACCAACACCACCGCCCCCTGGAAACGCTAATCCCCCCCCCGGAACTTACCGCGGAAGCATCGCGGCCACCCAAATCAACACCCCACATCCTCACCCAAGGACAAACCCATGAACCTATTGATCTACCTGCTGATTCTCTGGATCGTCATCGCGCCCGTGAACTACCTGATCGTGCGTGAAGACCACCTGCAGATGGTCCGCAAGTGGACGCAGATGGACCGCCTTTTCTGGCTGACCTTCTGCGGGCTCTACGGACCGATCCTGCTGGTCGTCATCGGCCTGGTCGCGGTCTTCAGCAAGCTCAGCGCCTCGGAGTGGGGCAAGCGCGAGGTGAAGTGGTGATGCTCACGCTGCCCTACCCGCCGAGCATCAACCACTACTGGCGCAACTTCCGGGGGCGGGTGGTCATCAGCCGGGAGGGCCGGGCATTCCGCAAGAACGTCCAGGCCCTCCCCCCGGAAGAGACCCCGCCTCCGGAAGCACCCCCGGAAACACTCCCGGAAGGCACCGCGGATGCGACTCCACATTCCGCCCCGTCAACCACCACCTTGGCCCAACGCAGCGGCAACGGCCCACGCAAGCCACCTGCCGGGGGCCGCATCGCGCTGTGCATGGATGCGTTCCCGCCCGACCGCAGACGGCGCGACCTGGACAACATTCAAAAACCGGTCCTTGACTCGCTCGAACACGCGGGCGTGTACGAAGACGACAGCCAGATCGACCTGCTGCTCACTCGGCGTTGCGAGGTGACCAAGCACGGGCGTGTCGAAATCCATCTCTACGAGATGCCGCTGCGACGCTGCCCGCTTTGCCACACACCGTTTGCGCCGGAGAACAACTGATCCATGAACACCTCCGGCGATTCAAACTTCGGCTTCGCTGGTGCCCCCCGCCTCTGCGTTCAGGTAGGCGTCGGGGCTGATGACGGGCACTTCCGATCGCTTGAACCCGGCGACATCGCGCGTGAGCAGATGCGTAGCGCCGGCCCGGATAGCGCAGGCGTGCTGGATGGCGTCCTCGAAATCGGCAAACGGCGAATCGATCGCCTGGTTGATGATCTGCGCATCGACATCGGTGGCCTCGAACACGTCGCGCAGGCCTTTAATGGCCCGGCGGGCCGCACGCTCGTCCGCCTGGTGCCGCACGATGTAATAGACGAAGTTGAAGCTGATCGCCGAGACGCTGCCCACGACCTCGCCGCGCTCGGCCATCGACCACAACTGCGTCGCGTCGTCGGCGAACGGGGTGCGGTCCAGCAGGTGGTCGAGCAGCACGTTCGTGTCGAAGAACAGCCGGTGGCTCATCGCCGGCCCTTCTGGGCAATCGCGGCTTCGTACAGTTCGCGGTCGGTTTGCTTAGGCGAGACCTTGGCCAGCCCGCGCAGGCGGCGGGTGATCGGGGCCGGCTTACGGCGCGTCTGGCTGTCGGCCCGGCCTGCCGTGCTCAATGCCTCGACGTACTGGCTGAACATCGCCGAGACACTGGTGCCCCGCTCCTCGGCGAGCCGCTTGGCCCGTTCGATCACATCCTGGTCGGCGCTGAGCGTGAGCTTGGGCATGGCGGGGCTCCTATACGTGTCTTTGTATATCCATGATACGTATCGTCGATCTCGCGGGCAAGGTTTATCGCCACGGCAAGGAGAGGTTCCGGGGGTGGTCTGGTGAGCAGGGATGCATCCTCCAATCCGATGACGCTGCGTCCCTACCAGGCGGATGCAGTGGATGCCGTGTATCACCACCTGCGCACACGCGAAGACAATCCGTGCGTGGTCATTCCAACAGCCGGTGGCAAGACGCCGGTGATGGCCACGATCTGCCGCGACGCGGTGACGCGGTGGGACGGCCGCGTGCTGATTCTGGCGCACGTGAAGGAGTTGCTCGAGCAGGCGGCCGACAAGCTGCACGCGATGGCCCCGGACCTGTGGAACCGCATCGGCGTCTATTCCGCCGGCCTGCGCAGCCGGGACACCGAGCATCCGATCATCGTCGCCGGCATCCAGAGCGTGTACCGCCGCGCCGCCGAGCTCGACCGCTTCGATCTGATCCTGATCGACGAGGCGCACATGATCCCGCCCCCCGGAAGCTCGGGCGACGGGATGTACCAGCAGTTCCTACGCGACGCGAAGGTGGTCAACCCGAACGTGCGCCTGATCGGTCTGACGGCGACGCCGTACCGCATGACCACCGGCACGATCTGCTCGCCTGCGCCGGACGGGCTGCTCAACCACGTCTGCTACGAGGTCGGCGTGCGCGAACTGATCGTGCAGGATTACCTCTGCCCGCTGAAGACCAAGGCGGGCCGGCGCAAGGCGGACTTCGAGGGGCTGCGCACTTCCGGGGGGCGTGGCGGCGAGTTCATCGCCGGCGAGGTCGAAGCCCTGATGGACGACGACGCGCTGGTCGGCTCGGCGTGCTACGAGATCATCGAGCACACCAAGGACCGCCATTCGGTGCTGATCTTCGCGGCGGGCGTCAAGCACGCCCAGCACGTTCAGCGCGTGCTCGGCGGCCTGGGGCATGAGTGCGGCTTTGTCTGCGGCGACACCCTGCCGTTCGACCGTGCCGAGACGCTGGATCGCTTCAAATCTGGCGATCTCAAGTACCTGGTCAATGTGAATGTGCTGGCCACGGGCTTCGACGCCCCCGGAATTGATTGTGTTGCTTTGCTGCGACCGACCAACTCGCCTGGCCTGTACTACCAGATGGTCGGGCGGGGTTTCCGCCTGCACCCGTCGAAGACCGATTGCCTGGTCCTGGACTTCGGCGGCAACATCCTGCGCCACGGCCCCGTCGATGCGCTGCAAATCAAAGACCGATCTTCCGGCGGCGGTGAGGCACCCGCGAAGGAGTGTCCGAAGTGTCAGGCGGTGATTCACGCCGCCTACAGCGTCTGCCCCGAGTGCGGCTTCGAGTTCCCGCCACCGCAGCGCGAGCAGCACGACCGGCAGGCGTCCACCGCCGGCATCCTCACCGGCGAAGTGACCGAGACCGAGTACGAGGTCCAGGACACCTACTACTCCGCGCATGTGAAGCGCGACGCGCCCGAGGGCCACCCGCGCACACTGCGCGTCGATTACCGCGTCGGGTTCAACGACCACCGCAGCGAGTGGGTCTGCGTCGAGCATCCCCCCGGAAGCTTTGCCCGGCAGAAGGCGGAAGCGTGGTGGCGGATGCGGTCGGATGATTCGTGCCCGAGCGACGCGGATGAGGCGGCCGAACTGGCCGAGGCGGGGTCGCTCGCAAGCACGCACACCATCACTGTCCGCAGCGCGACCGGGGAGAAATACGACCGCATCGTGAACTATCAGCTTGGCGAGAAGCCGCCCGCTGTCACCGCCGGTGATTTGTCCGGCGGTGAATCTGACTACATCCCGATCCCCGACGACGATATCCCATTCTGAGGCAACTCAAGAATCATGCGACAACAATTCTGCATAAGCATCTGCTACAGCTTTTGGCGACGCAAACCCAGATTCCGGGGTTTCAATATCACGGCCGGCGTTTTGCCCATGCAGGCTCAGGACCGTCGCCACGAAGAACCAAACGATGTGGTCGGGATTCTCGACGTGCTGTTCAAGCACATTTATGAGCCGATCATAGTCTCGGGGGTGGGTAACTCCGTCATGTGCTCCTGTGTGGATGCCCTTGGCAATTATCGCCATCAATGCCACGGCCAGGCAAATCACCCGTTTTACGAAACGCGAATCTTCTTCGTCGACACCATCGAGAATCCATGCAGCAGCCGTGGAATCTGCATCGCGCTCTGCGTCGATATCCGGCTTGGCATGCTTCAGGCGGATGTGAGAGAGTTCGTGGTGCAAATAGAATCCAAGTGCGCCGAGACACAGTTCATCAGCTACATGCAGGTCGGATGCATGCTCTGGCGAGGCGATCGGGTGTGGAAGATGACCCGGCCAGGGCGTCTGTTCCCCGTTAAACCAGATTTCCAACGCCCATGTAAGCAGTTTCCCCGCCTCACTCAACTCCGGAGAAGCGGCAATATCGATCTCCGTACCGCCTGGGTGTTGCTGGGCAACCTGGTACACCCGGAAGTACATCAGCGACGATGCCCACAAGACCTCTGCGACTTTCGAACTGAGGCGGATGTGGTTCTTCGCTGGTTGTACGTCGCAGACCCAGCGGTGATCGTCAAGAATCTCCAAGTCGAAGGCGGCGAACTCGGCGTCAAATTTCTCGCTTCTCTCCGGTGCAATGTTGACGAGTGCCCTGTGCACGTGCTTGAGCACATGCTTCACGGGCGAGGCCATCGTGTCGAGCGCTTCATACCGCAGTGTTCTCATGTAGGCGTCTCCGGGGCAATACCCCATTGTCATCTTGTGCCAGTTCATTTGCAACGGCAAGGTCCCACGGAGGAGCTGCCGTGACACTGCGTGAAGCCGCCATCTCATACGCCCGAGCTGGCCTTTGCGTGCTGCCGGCCAAGCGGGCCGAGAAGCGCCCGGCGATCGGCCGCTGGAAACTCCATCAGCAGCGTTTGCCGACTGCGGAGGAAGTATCGGCGTGGATGGCCAACAACCCCGACGCGGTCTGCATCATCTGCGGCGCGGTGTCGGGGAACCTGGAGGCCATCGACTTCGACGCCGGCGGTGAAAGCTTCCGGGGGTGGTGGGAACGCATCCCCGACGAACTGCGTGAAAGGCTCGTGGTGGAGATCACGCCCTCCGGCGGGTATCACGTCATCTACCGCTGCGCGATGCCGGTCTGCGGCAACCTCAAGCTGGCCCAGCGCCGTTCCGGGGGCGGGGACGCTTGTGGGGGCGAGGTTGTGACGCTCATCGAGACGCGCGGCGAAGGCGGGCTGTTCCTCTGTACCCCGACGCAAGGCTACATCCTCGGCCACGGCGACCTTGCGGACCTGCCCGTGCTGACCGAGGCCGAGCGCGACACACTGCTCCAGGCCGCGTGGGAACTGAACGAGTACATACCGCCCATGGCCGATGCGCCTGCCCGATCGTCTAGCGCCGGGCAACTGCGCGCCGGCGGCCACGCGATCGCCGATAGGCCGGGCGACGACTTCAACACCCGCGGCGACCCCCGGAAGGTGCTCGAACAGCATGGCTGGGCTCGCGTGAGTGGCGGCGCGAATGAGTATTGGCGACGCCCAGGCAAGGATTCGGGGTGGTCGGCGACGCTGAAGGAACGCGTCTTCTACGTCTTCTCATCGAGCGCCGCGCCGTTTGAGCCCACTCGTGCGTACTCGCCGTTCTCGGTGTATGCGCTTCTCAACCACGGCGGCGACTTCGAGCAGGCGGCACGATCACTGCGACAACTGGGTTATGGCGGCGAAGACAACGAAGTACCACACCCCGGTGTGGACATCTCCGGCATCATGCGCATGGCCAATGGATCGACCGCTGATGCCCCCGATGACGAAGATCGTCGGCCGGACCTCGCCGATCCGGGGCCGATGCCTGACCAAATGCTGCGGGTGCCTGGTTTCGTCAGCGAGGTGATGGACCACTGCCTGGCCACCGCGCCGTACCCGAACCCGGTGATGGCGTTTGCTGGGGCGCTGTCGCTGCTCGCGTTCCTCGCTGGCCGCAAGGTGCGCGACAGCGGCGACAACCGCACCAACATCTACCTGCTGGGCCTTGCGCATTCCGCCGCCGGCAAGGATTGGCCACGCAAGGTCAACACGCGCATCCTCCACGAAGTGGGCCTGGCCGACGCGCTCGGCGAGCGGTTCGCGTCCGGCGAGGGCATCCAAGACGCGCTGTTCCAGACGCCGAGCATGCTGTTCCAGACCGACGAGATCGACGGCATGCTCCAGTCGATCAACAAGGCCAAGGACGCCCGCCACGAAGCGATCATGAGCACGCTGCTGACGATGTACTCGTCGGCCAACAGCGTGTTCCCCATGCGGCGTAAGGCGGGCAAGGAGTCGCCCGGCGTGATCGACCAGCCGTGCCTGGTGATCTTCGGCACCGCGATCCCCAACCACTACTACGAGGCGCTGTCCGAGCGGATGCTCACCAACGGCTTCTTCGCCCGCATGATCATCCTCGAGGCGGGCCCCCGGAGCTGTGGGCAGGAGCCATCGATCCGCGCGTTACCCGAGCGCGTGCTGGAGACGGCGGCCTGGTGGTCGAAGTTCCACCCCGGCGAGGCCCGGCACAACCTGATCGATGTCCACCCCGTGCCCGTCATCGTTGAGCACAGCGACGAGGCTCGCCGCCTGCTGGTCGAGACTCGTGAGGAAGCGGAAGCTGAGTACGCCAGCGCCGAAGCAAAGAACGACTCGGTCGGCACCACGGTGTGGGGCCGCGTCAGCGAGCAGACCCGCAAGCTGGCGCTGCTGTACGCCGTCAGCGAGAACCACCAGAACCCGACCATCAGCCTTCCGGGGGTGCGGTGGGCGTCGCGGTTCGTCATGCACCAGACGCGGCGCATGCTGTTCATGGCGGCGGGCCACGTGGCGGAGAACCCGTTCCACGCCGAGTGCCTGAAGGCGGTCGAGAAGCTGCGCAACGCGCCGGGGCACGAGCTGCCGCACAGCGTGATGCTCAAGCGGATGAAGATGGATTCCAAGAGCTTCGGCATGCTCGTGGAGACGCTGGTCCAGCAGGGCGACATCGAGGTCGCCACCACGGCAAGGCCCGGCTGGCATGTGCGGTCGTACCGGCTGGCCGGCGGGGTGAAAGATGGCGGTGAAACATCGCCGGGGGGTGAAACATGAACACCCCGATCCGGCTCATGATTCACCAAGGTTCACCCAAGATTCACCCCCGCAGGGTGAAACTTGGGAAATGCGAAAACAGCATAGATATAGAGGAAAACAACAACTCTCTCTTCATGTTTCTCTCTTTCACCCCCACCCCCTCGCGCGACGCCCGCCCGTGTGTATTTGCGTGTGTACGCGAGACGGGGGGTGAAAGGGTGAATCTTGAGCCACTCCGCCCAAGGTCGCCCCCGGATCGCCCACGTTGGCCCACGCCACGCCCCCGGAAGCGGGTGGCACGTCACTACCACCCACCGCTCCTCGCGGACACGGGCCAACGTGGGCTAGATTCCGAGTTACCCACAATCTGCCAGTGTGGCAGTGGGTAACTGCGGCGATTAGGTACTCCCCGCCGCCCGGCCTTCGAGATGGCACGGGAACGCGTCGGGTGGTTAGCCAAAGTTTGTTTGCGCTGTCCGGTTTTTCTGAACTCGAGTTTTCAACCCTACCGCACATGGAGGTGCATGCATGACGACCACGACCTACGACGTCCAGCTCCGCAAGATCGACGACATCCGACCCTATGAACGCAACCCCCGCCTCAACGACGACGCTGTGGACGCCGTCGCCGTCTCGCTGACCGAGTTCGGTTTCCGCCAGCCCATCGTCGTCGATGCCGATGGCGTGATCATCGTCGGCCACACCCGCTGGAAGGCGGCCAGAAAGCTGGGCCTGGACAAGGTGCCCGTCCACGTCGCTACCGACCTGCCCCCGGAGAAGGTCCGCGCCTACCGCATCGCGGACAACAAGACCGGCGAGCTGGCCGAGTGGGACTTCGACATCCTGCCCATCGAGATCGCCGAGCTGCAGGGCGAGATCGACTTCGAGGCTTTCGGCTTCGACGCAAAGGAGCTGACGCAGTTGCTCGACCGAGCAAACGGCGTCGCGCAGGGGCTGACCGACCCGGATTCCGTACCCGAGCCGCCTGACGATCCGATCACCCAGCGCGGCGACATCTGGCTGCTGGGCGACCCCCGGAACCCCGGAAGCGGGCACCGGCTGATGTGCGGCGACAGCAGCAGCCCCGGCGACCTGGATCGGCTGCTTGCATCGGGGAATGTTCCGGGGGGTGTTTCGGGGGATATTCTGGGGGTCGATCTGGTCAACATGGACCCGCCGTATAACGTGAAGGTCGAGCCACGCAGCAACAACGCCATCGCCGCGGGCAACTCGTCGTTCGGACCGGCGAAGGGATCGGCTCACCATCAGAAGATGGACCTCGCCCGGCATCCGGAGAAGGCGAAAGCGACGCACCGAAAGATGCGGGCCAAGGACCGCCCGCTGGCCAACGACTTCGTCACGCCCGAAGCGTTCGATGAGATGCTGCTGGCCTGGTTCGCCAACGCCTCGCGCGTGCTCAAGCCCGGCGGGTCATTCTACATCTGGGGCGGGTACGCCAACCTGGGCAACTACCCAGCGCCGCTCAAGCGGGCCGGGCTGTACTTCAGCCAGGGCATCGTGTGGGACAAGCAGCACCCGGTGCTGACCCGCAAGGACTTCATGGGGGCGTTCGAGATCGCGTTTTATGGCTGGAAGGAAGGCGCGGGCCACAAGTTCCACGGCCCCAACAACGCGACGGACCTGTGGCATGTGAAGAAGGTCAACCCGCAGTCGATGGTGCATCTGACCGAGAAGCCGGTGGAGCTGGCGGTGCGGGCGATCCAGTACTCATCCAAGCCCGGCGAGAACGTGCTCGACCTCTTCGGCGGCAGCGGCTCGACGCTCATCGGCTGCGAGCAGACTGGGCGGCGGGCGTTCTTGATGGAACTGGATCAGGCGTACTGCGATGTGATCTGTGAGCGCTTCTTTAGGTTCTCCGGCAAGGAGCCTATACGCGAAAGGGATGGCGCTACATGGTCGTCGCTGAAGACCGGGTTGCCGGAGAAAACCCCGGCCCCCGGAGTTGGGGTCGGGGTAGAAGGGGTGGGTGACTGATGCGATCAGTACGGACCGTCGGCCAGGAACATGAACTCGATCATGGCGTCCTCGTACAGCTGCCCCGAGGCGGGGTACGAGCGCCGGCGTCGGACCTCGACGCAGCCGCGTTCCTTCATGAAGGCCAGCGCGACGTTGACCTGCGTGTAGGGCGCGTCCATCGTGATGACCAGGTCTTCGAGCGTCACCCCGTCCGCCGCGTTCTCCTCGATGGTGAAGGCGACCTCGCGAAAGGTGTCACGGGTGCAGCGATGCGTGTAGTCGGCATCGGCGCGATCGGGGAAGGTGACCACCATTTCGAGGTGGTCGTCCACGACTTGGAACACGACTTCTCGGTTGCGGTGTCGCGTCGGCATAGGTCACGCTCCCTTCTTCATTCCGGGGGCGAGGGTGAACTGTCCCCGCTCGACCTTGGTGAACCGTGCGTCGCTTCCCTTCTTCTGCAGCTCGCGGAGGATGGCGCTGTAGAGCGTGGCGTGGGGCGTCTTGCCGCCGCTGCGGGGCGACCACAGCCCCTGCTCGGTGATCCGCTCGACCATCTGCTTGCAGTTCATCGCGTCCCCCCCGGAATCTCCGAGCACCTGGACGGCGGCGTCGATCAGGCTCAGCCGCTTCTCCTTCGGCGCGTCCGCCTTCTTCGTGGCGGGCTTGTCGGCCTTGGCCGGGGTCTTGCTCGGCTTGGCCTTGTCTGCCTTGGGCTTGGCGTTGCTCGCCGCGAGGCGGGCGCGTCGCTCGGCGGCGGTCAGCTTCTTCTTCACCGGCCCCCCGGAAGCCGATGCCGCCCCGGAAGCCGCTGCGCCCCCGGAGCTCGCGCCGTCCGGCACCGTGATCTGCTTCCGCAACTTCCGGGGGCTCTTGATCCGCACCTTCTTGTTGGTGGCGAGGTTGGTGCCTTCCCAGCCGCCGTGCTTGCCGGTGCTGAGGCTGATGCACACCGAGTCGATCCGCACGGGGACCACCTTGTCGGTGATCTTGGCGGCGTACACGTTCCCGATCTTGACTTGTTCCTGTTTCACGAGGCGTCTCCTTGTTGGAGGGTGGATGAAAAATGCTCACCGACATTCGGTGAGCAGGTCGTTGATGGCTTGGGTTGTGTCGCCCGCGAGGAAGGCGAGCGTCTCGATCAGCTTCTCCCGGACGTGCCCGAGGTCACCGGGGTATCCCCAGTCGTCGGGGCGTCCCTTGGCGTTGACCCGGTGCTTGTCCAGCTCCAGGTCGAGCCAGTCGAGGACGCGGGCGATGTCCTGGCGGTGCTGGTCGTAGGTCTGTCGTGCGGTGGGGTTGGTCGTGGTCATGGCGTTCTCCTTGGGTTGGGGGTTGGGGATCGGTGTGCGGCATCAGTCCGCAAAGCGTTGAAGCTCGCAGAGGTATTCGTAAGCCATGCTGTTGGTGCCTCGGAACCCATCGAGGCGTTCTTGAAGACACCGGGCCATCGACTTCAGGTCGTCTTCGCAGTCGGCGAGGACCTGGTGGATGCGCCCGTCGGGTTCGTCGGGGGTGAGGATGGTGACCACGATGTGGTCGCTGCCGGTGGGTCGGGTGATGGTGGCGTAGCGTCCGTCGCGGGCGTCGCCTTGAAGATCGATTCGCGTGGTTCGCATGGTGGTGCTCCGGGTTGGGGGTTAGCGCGTGGCGCGGGTGATGCGGACGTGAATGTCGGGGCAGTAGCGGTGGCCTGCGATCCGCCATCCGCGTTCGCGGGCCTCTTCGATGCTGTGGGCGAAGAAGGTGAAGGTTCCGATCTGCTGGCCGTTAATGCTGTCGGTGACGGTCGCGGTGTAGGCGTTGCCGGGGTCCGTGGTGGCGTCGTCGTTGGGCGTGGTCTGGTGGTCGTTCATCGTGGTTCTCCGTGCGTTGAGGGTTGCTTCCGGGGGTTACTTCCGGGGGGTTGGGACACACACATTGAGCCATGACGCCGGAAGAACATCAAGGCGATAATGCCAGTATTTATAGTTATTTACGAATCAGAGACATGCCCCGGAACTACCCGCGAATCGCCCCCTGAAAGCCCCATTGATTGCCCCCATGCGCCACACCCCCGCCCCAACCCCGATGCCCCCCACAGATGAATCCCCCAGGGCCCTGAAGATCACCGCCATCTCCGTGCCCGACGCGGCCAGGATGATGGCTTCCGCCTACGGACGCCGGGTCACCGAGGATCAGGTCCGCGCCGTCGCCGAGACCGGCGGCCTGCTCCGGGGGGGCGACACGATCAACCTGCTCGAGTACGTCGCGTTCCTGGTACGCAACATGAGCCAATCCCCCCATGCCGCCGCAACCGATTAACCCACGCCAGCTCAAGCCCGCCGTGCTAACGCGGCTGCTCAACTCGCTCGGACATGGCGAGGTGATCAGCGAGCGCCAGCTCCGCCGCCACCGCACCCGCGCCGGCTACACCATCAGCGACCCCCGCAACACCAAGACGGTCGACCTGTTCCGGTACGCGGCCTGGCTGACCCTCGAACACTTCAAGCCCGACCCCCGGAATGAGCCCGTTGGGTATGAGGAGGTCAAGCGTCGGCAGGCCCAGCGCAACGCGGAGATGGTCCGCGCCGCCCAGGACATCGGCGAGATTCCGGCGGTGGCCGACCCGCAGCGCCGGGCCCGCTGTGAAAACCTTCCGGGGGGCTTCCGGGGGTTCTGCGAGACGTACTTCGCCGATGTGTTCTACCTGCCGTGGTCGGACGACCACCTGCGGGTGATCGACAAGATCGAGAAGGCGGTGCGGACCGGCGGGCTGTTTGCGATGGCCATGCCGCGCGGCAGCGGCAAGACGGTGCTGTGCCAGACCGCGGTGCTCTGGTCGGCGCTGATCGGGGCCACGCCTTATGTCTGCTTGATCGCCGCCAGCGCCGAACGGGCCCGCGACCTGCTCGAGAACATCAAGGTCTGGCTGGAGACCAACCCGCTGATGCACGCCGACTTCCCGGAGGTGACGTACCCCATCCAGTGCCTGGAGCGGATCACCAACCGGCAGAAGGGGCAGAAATTCCGGGGCGAACCGACGCGAATCGATTGGTCATCGGACCGTATCGTGCTGCCCACCATCCAAGACAGCAAGGCCTCGGGCGTGGTGATTTCCTGCTCGGGCATGAAGGGGTCGGACATCCGCGGGCAGAACTACGCCCGGGCCGACGGGCAGGTGGTGCGCCCGCAGCTGGTGCTGGTCGATGACCCACAGACCACCGAGTCGGCCTGGTCGCCCTCGCAGTCCCAGCGCCGCGAGTCGATCCTCGCCGGCGACGTGCTGGGCATGGCCGGGCCGGGCAAGAAGATCGCGGGGCTGATGGCCTGCACCGTCATACGCCCCGGCGACATGGCCGACAACATCCTCGACCGCGATAAGCACCCCGAGTGGCAGGGCGAGCGGACCAAGATGGTCTACGCCTTCCCCTCCCCCGGAAGTGAGAAGCTCTGGGCGAAGTACGCCGAACTTCGCGCCGACTCCTTCCGCAACGACGGCGACGGCTCGGAAGCCACGGAGTACTACCGCAACTTCCGGGGGCAGATGGACGCCGGCGCGGTCGTCGCCTGGCCGCAGCGTTACAACGAGGACGAGCTGTCGGCGATCCAGCACGCGATGAACCTCAAGCTCCGCGACGAGGCCGCGTTCTTCGCCGAGTACCAGAACGAGCCGATCATCGAGGCCGTCGGCGAGGAGATGCTCCCCCCGGAACAGATCGCCGCCAAGCTCAACGGGTACCAGCCATGCGTCATCCCGATCGGCTGCAGCCATCTCACCATGTTCATCGACGTGCAGCAGCGCGTGCTGTTCTGGATGCTCTGCGCCTGGGAGGACAACTTCACCGGCTACATCGCCGACTACGGCACCTGGCCCGAGCAGAAGCGGGCCCCCGGAAGTTATTTCACGCTAAACAACGTCACTACGACACTGGCCCGCGCCCTTCCGGGGGCGGGCATGGAGGGGCAGGTCTACGGCGGGCTTGAGAGGCTGACCACCGAACGCCTAGGCCGCGCCTACCGCCGTGAGGACGGCGCGGAGATGCGGATCGATCGCTGCTTGGTCGACGCCAACTGGGGCCAGAGTACCGATGTGGTGTACCAGTTCTGCCGACAGAGCACACACGCGGGGATTCTGCTGCCCAGCCACGGCAAGTACGTCGGCGCTTCGAGCGTTCCCTTCAGCGAATACAAGCGCAAGCGTGGCGACCGCGTCGGCCTGCACTGGCGCATCCCGAGCACCATCGGCAAGCGGCAGGTCCGGCATGTGCTGGTCGACACCAACTACTGGAAGACGTTCTCGCACGCGCGGCTGGCGGTGGCGATGGGCGACCCCGGTTGCCTGTCATTGTTCGGGCGCGATTCAACGTCCGGGCGGCACCGGATGCTCGCGGATCACCTGACCGCCGAGTACCGCGTCAAGGCGATGGCCCAGGGCCGGACCGTGGATGAGTGGAAGCTGCGCCCAAGCCGGCCGGACAACCACTGGCTCGATTGCCTGGTCGGCTGCGCCGTGGGGGCGTCGATCCAAGGGGCATCGCTGCCGGGTGTGGAGCTGCGGGCGACGACGGCCCGGCCGCGAATCCGCCTCTCGGGTCTTCAGGGCCGCCGCGTGGGATGACCATCGTTTCTATTCCTAGCGATTCTTCACCACCGCAATGAGCCGGTTCAGGCAACGCGATCAAAGAGCACGGCGATCCGCTGCCGTGCCGACCATCCCACGCAACAAACACCCGCCATCCGCAAAAGACAACCGGGGAGGAACGGTCAGCGCAAAGAATCGCGCCCGGCTGCAGATGTAGAGAGTGCCCAGGAAGTACACCGCCCATGGCCGAGACCCTAGACACCGCCATCACGACCAACGCCCAGGGCCCCAAGAAGGCCAGCGGCGATTCGGGGTCGGTCGAGCAGCACGGCCTGGCGGACCAGATCGCGGCCGACAAGTACCTCGAGTCGAAGAAGGCCAGCCGGTCGAAGGGGCTGGGGATCAAGCTCACCAAGCTCTCGCCCCCCGGAACTACGGGAGGGACCGTCTGATGTGGCCGTTCGGTAACAGATCGAAGGCCACGCGGTCCCTCCCGGCTGTTGTCGGGTGCGGCGTCCACCCGGTGCTGCTCAAGGCGCGGTACGACGCGGCGCAAACCACGGTTGACAACGCCCGGCACTGGGCGATGGCCGACTCGCTGTCGGCCGACAGCGCCGCGTCGTCAGACGTGCGTCGCAAGCTGCGTGAACGCGCCCGCTACGAGGTCGCCAACAACAGCTATGCCAAGGGCATCGTGCTGACGCTGGCCAACGACTGCATCGGCACCGGGCCAAGGCTCCAGCTGCTGTCGGAGGACAGTAAGACCAACAACCTGGTCGAGGCGGCGTTCACCCGCTGGGCGCAAGCCATCGACCTGGCCCAGAAGCTGCGGACGATGCGGATGGCCAAGGCGACCGACGGCGAGACGTTCGCCGTGCTGACCGCCAACCCCCGGATCGACTCGCCGGTGAAGCTGGACGTGCGGCTGGTCGAGGCCGACCGCGTGGCGTCGCCGTGGCTCACAGGTACGTCGTCGTTACGCGGCGACAACGAACTTCCGGGGGTCGATGGCGTCGTCCTCGATCCGTGGGGCAATCCGCAGGCCTACACCATCCTCCGCCATCATCCCGGTTCCCCCGGAAATTGGGAGAGCTGGCAAAACGGCTTCGACAGGGTGGACGCCGACGCCGTGGTCCACTGGTTCCGAGCCGACCGCCCCGAGCAGCATCGCGGCGTTCCCGAACTCACGCCCGCCCTGCCCTTGTTCGCCCAGCTGCGGCGTTACACACTGGCGGTGCTGGCTGCGGCGGAGACGGCGGCCGACTTCGCGGCGGTGCTGTTCACCGATGCCCCGGCCAACGGCGAAGCCCAAGCCCTCGAACCGATGGACGTGGTGGCCCTGGAGAAGCGGATGGCCACGGTCCTGCCCGACGGCTGGCGGCTGGGGCAGATCGAGGCCCAGCAGCCGACCACCAGCTACGCGGAGTTCAAGCGGGAGATCCTCAACGAGATCGCCCGCTGCCTGAACCTGCCGTTCAACGTCGCCGCCGGTAACAGCGCCGGCTACAACTACGCCTCGGGCCGCCTCGATCACCAGACCTACTTCAAATCGATCCGCGTCGAGCAGGCGCACTTGGCCGAGGTCGTCCTCGACCGCATCTTCACCGTGTGGGTCGACGAAGCCATGCTCACCCCGGAATTGTCGTTCCTGCGCCACGCACGCAGCCAGCCGAGCTTCCGGGGGCAGTGGTTCTTCGACGGGACCGAGCACGTCGACCCGGCTAAGGAAGCCAACGCCCAGGCCACGCGGCTTTCGAGCAACACCACGACGCTCGCTGCCGAATATGCCCGTCAGGGCAAGGACTGGGAAGTGGAACTGCGCCAGCGGGCGAAAGAGAAGCAACTGATGCGTGAGTTGGGTCTAGACGAGGAAGCCACCGCTCGCACCAATGAGGAGATCGCCACGGACGCCCCCGCCCCCGGAAGAAAAGCCAATGAACAACAGCAAGCAGCCTGACTATCTCAGCTTCCGCTGCCCGCTGACCGTCGAGGCCGCGGCCCCCGGAAATGACGGCAAGCTTCCGGGGGCACCGCGCTTCAGCATGGTCGCCTACACGGGTGGGACCATGCGAATCACCGGCTTCCCACACCCGGTGGTAGTCGACCTCGAAGGTCTGGCCATCGACCGGCAGGACATCCCCGTCCGCCTCGACCACAACCCGCGTCAGGGCGTAGGCCACACGCAGCGGGTACTGGTTGAAAAAGGGCAGTTGCGTGCCGAGGGACTCGTGAGCCGTGACACGTCGTGGGCACGCGATGTGGCCAAGAGCGGCACGAACGGTTTCCCCTGGCAGGCCAGCATCGGCGCGGCCGTGATCGACGCCGAGTTCATCCCCAACGGCCAAGAGGTCACGGTCAACGGCCGCAGCTTCCGGGGCCCCCTGCATGTGGTCCGCAAGGCCATCCTCAAGGAAATCTCATTCGTCGACAGCGGCGCAGACACCAACACCAGCGCCCGCATCGCCGCCAGCACCAAGGAGCATCAATCCATGCAAAGCACCAACACGACCGCCACCCCCGGAACCCCCGCCACCCTCGGAACCACGAATGCCGACACCGCTACGCAGGACACGCATGCCCAGGCCGCTGGTGACAACACCGGCAAAGACACCGCCGATGCGTCGAAGCCGAACAAGTCCACCCCCGGAAGCCCCGGAAGCCCCGGAAACGCCACGACTCCCGGAACCCTCAACGCATCGGCCACGGGCGGCGATGATCCGGTGACACAGATGCGCCAGCGTATGGCCACCGAGACCCGCCGGATCGAAGCGATCCGAACAATCTGCGCCGGCAAACTTCCGGGGGTCGAAGCCCAAGCCATCGAGGAGGGTTGGGACGAAACCCGCACCGAACTGTACGTTCTGCGCGCCTCGCGGCCACAGATCGCCGCAGCTGCCGCAAAGACGCGCACCACAGGTCCGCAGGTGTTTGAGGCCTTGGCGCTGATGGCCAGCGGGCTGCCCAACTCGCGGCTCGAGGCGATCTACGAAGAGCCGATCCTCGATGCCGCCGACAAGTTCCGGGGCGTGGGCATCCAGGAGTTCTGCGAGCTGGCCTGCGGCCAGCAGCTGCCGCGCTTTCGTCGCGACGCCTCGGGCTGGCTGCAGGCAGCTTTCAGCACCACCAGTCTGCCCGGCATCCTCAGCAACATTGCCAACAAGATGCTGCTCGAGGGCTACAACTATGTCGAGGACGCGTGGCGGAAGATCGCCAAGGTCGCCAGCGTCAATGACTTCAAGGAGCACAGCCGCTACCGCATGACCGGCTCGTTCACTTTCGAGCAGGTCGGGGCCGACGGCGAGCTCAAGCACGGCCGGCTCGACGAGCAGAAGTACGGCCAGAAGGCCGAGACCCACGGCATCATGTTCGCCCTCACGCGGCAGATGATCATCAACGACGACATGGGCGCGTTCACCGACATCCCACGCCAGATCGGCATGGGGGCCGGCGAATCGATCGCCGACGCGGTCTGGGGCCTGTGGCTTAAGAACCCCGTGCAGGCCGACGGCCACGCCTTCTTCTCGACCGAGCACAAGAACTACCAGGCGGGTACCGACACCGCGCTGACCATCGACGGACTGACCGCCGCCGAGGTGCTCTTCGGCGAGCAGACCAAGCCCAACGGCCGTCCGCTGGGAATCCCCGCCGCCGCGCTGCTGGTGCCCACCGCGCTCAAGGTCCCCGCACAGCAGCTGATGACCAGCATGCAGGTCAACGAGACCACCACCGCCAACAAGCCCAAGCCCGCCAGCAACCCCCACGTCGGCAAGTTCGAGGTCGTCAGCTCCACCTACCTTGCTAACACCAGCTTCACCGGCGCTTCGAGCAAGGCGTGGTACCTGCTGGCCGACCCCAACCGCCTACCCGCCATCGAGGTCGCGTTCCTCAACGGCGTGGACCGGCCCACCGTCGAGAAGACCGACGCCGACTTCAACACGCTGGGCGTCCAGTTCCGCGGGTACATCGATTTCGGTGTCCGAGAGCAAGACTTCCGAGGCGCACTCCGCATGAAAGGCGAAGCCTAACCCCCCCGGAAGTTTTCCCCGCGTGAATGCACCGTTTTTGTAGCTCGTTTCCCGCGCTTGGCCAACTCGAAGGACAACCACCATGCCCACCGCACAGTTCATCCATGACGGCAACGCCATCGACCACACCCCCGCCCCCGGAAGTGATCTGACCGCCGGGGATGTGGTGGTGATCGGCGACCTGATCGGCATCGCCAAACTCGACATCCCCGCAGGCACCCTCGGGGCGTTGGCCGTGACCGGCGTGTTCGACGTGCCCAAGGCCACCGGCGCGGCCACCGCCATCACAGGCGGCGCGAAAGTGTACTGGCACACCGGCATCCAGCAAGCCAACACCACCAGTTCCGGGGGCAAGTACCTGGGCAAGACCGTCGCCGATGCCGGTGATGACGACGCCACCGTCCGCGTTCGGCTGGAGCAGTAGCGCGTGGCCGATCTTCTTCGCCTGGGATCGAGTTGGCTTGAGCAGCAGCGTTCGGCGCACTGCGCCAGCCCGATCGCTTACCACCGCCCACCGGACGTGTGGACCGTCAACGCCACCTACGGGCAGACCCGCTACGAGATCGCCGACGAGAATTCCGGGGGCGGGTTTACTTCCGGGGGGCATGTGTGGGACTTCCTGATCCTGGCGGCAGATCTGCCGGGCATTGTTCCGGGAGCGGGCGACCTGATCGTCACGAACGGCCGCCGGTACGAGGTCATGCCGCACGGCGAGGACACCCAGGGATGGCGGTGGAGTGACCCCTTCCTGCAGACCTACCGCATCCATACCCGAGACATCGGAGCCGAACTGTGAGTGATGGCAACGCGCTTGATCCAACCCAGCGTCAGTTCGACGCGATCCACAAGAAGCTCGACCGGCTCGACGAGGCCATCCGGGGCAAGCCCGGCAACGGCAGCAAGCCCAGCATCCTCGTCCGCCTCGACCGGCTGGAGCAGGCGGCGACGCGGCAGGCCCGGTTGATCTGGATGATCGTCGGCACGCTGTTGACGGTCATCGGCTCGGCGCTGGTCGGCTGGTTAAGCGGAGGCGTGATCCACCCATGAGCCTGATCACCGACATCGCCGACGCCGTCACCGCCGAACTCAACGCGGCACCCCCCGGAAGTTTTGGGGAGGCGTTCACCGCGCAGCGGCGGGTATTGCCGGTCCATGAACTCGAAGACCTCGCCGAACTGAAGGTGACCGTCGTGCCCAAGCGCGTGGAGATCACCGGATCGACACGCAGCACCAGCCAGTACGAGATCGCGGTGGACATCGGCATCCAGCGGAAGCTCTCGCCCGGCAACACGGACCTCGATACCGAAGTCGCCACGCTCGGCACGCTCGTGGACCAGATCGCCGAGTACCTGCGTCGCCGCCCGCTGGCCGGGTTCCCCTGGGCCAGTTGGGTGAGCGTGACCAACGACCCGGTGTACGCCCCCGAGCACCTGCTCGATCAGCGTGTGTTCACCAGCGTCCTGACGGTCACCTACCGGGCCATCAAATAAGTGCCCCATCCGAGGCGGAAGACCGACCCAATGAACAACGTCATCATGCGAAAACTCGTCCTGACCGCCGACTTCCAGCCGCTGGCCCCCGGAAGTGTGGTCGGGTCGTTCACCATCAGCGCCACGCCGAACAACGCCAGCGACGCCGTCTTCCTCGGCGACGAGGGGGCGGACGTGCCGTGGGTGCCGGGCGAGTGGCACACGTTCGCCAGCGTGGACCTCGCGGAGATTCAGGTCAAGGGCACGCCCGGTGACGTCGTCACCGTCATTGGGGGGACGTGGTGATGCCGTATATCCAGGAACCCCTGCCGGTCGTCAGCACGCCGCCGATGCGCACGTGGTACTTGCTGCAGTTGCCCAACTCCAGCGGGATCACCGAGCTTAAGCGGATCAACATGCCGGGCCTGGAGGAACTGTACTGCGATGGCAACCCCCTCACGACGCTGCCGTGGGACGATGTGCAGGGGCTGAACTACCTCGGGGCCTACTACAGCAGCTTCGTGACGCTGGAGTTGTGGCGACTGCCGCAGTTGTATGCCCTCTATGCCAGCGACAGCCCGCTGCTGGAGACAATCGACGCGCGCGATCATGCGAATCTGTCGAGCCTCGATCTCTACTACTGCTATGCCCTCACCACCCTCGACATCTCGGGGTGCCCCAACCTCCAGTACATCTACACCTACGACTGCGGCATGAGCGAGGCGATGGTGGATCAACTGCTCACGGACCTGGTCGGCAACGGCACCGAGGACGGATACGCCGACCTCAGCGGCAACAACGCACCCCCGTCGAACCCCGACGGCCTGGCCCTCAAGGCCATCCTGATCAGCCGGGGCTGGACCATCTACACCTAGCAGGGAACGCCATGAAGGACATCGCCACCACCACCGTGCAGGTCAAGCTCTCCGACGGCAACGAGGACAAGTTCGTGCTGGTCCACGACGGCCAGCAGGTAATCGAGCTTGCCGAGCCGTCGCCCGGAATGGGCGGCAGGGTCGGCACGCACCCGCGCAACACGATGCTGGTCGGCACCAGGGAGGAACTGGAAGCGGAGATCGCCCGACTCAAGCTCGCGCCCAAGCGCCCGCGTCGGCCCGCCGATCGGATGCCAGCGCCCGGACCCGGGAGGCAGCCGTGATCGACCTCAAGCTCAAAGACCTGTTTTTCGACAAGGTGGCGGTCACCAGGCGTGTGGATGCCACCACCCGCCGCGTGCTCAGCCGGTTCGGTGCGTTCGTGCGCCGCACCGCCAAGTCCTCGATCCGCAAACGCAAACGAACCAGCGCCCCCGGCAGCCCGCCGAGCAGTCACACCGGGCTGCTCAAGAAGTTCATCTGGTTCGGCTACGACCCCCGGAATGAATCGGTGGTGATCGGCCCTGCCCGGCTCTCGCAGAACGGACGCGGCGAAGCGCCGTCACTGTTGGAGTACGGCGGCCCCCGGAAGGTTGCCAAGCGTCGTGTCACCTATGCCGCCAGGCCCTTTATGGGTCCGGCATTCGAAAAGGAACTCCCCCAACTCCCCGCCATGTGGCGGGATTCGATCCATCGTCGTTAAGCAAAGGAAATCATCATGCCAACCACCTTCGTGCTCGGGATGAACGCCGGGCTGTACCAAGGCCCGGCCGGGACCACCGACCCCGACACCATGACCGAGGTCACCAACGTCAAGGACGTGACCCTCAACCTGGAAGCGGGCGAGGCCGACGTGACCACGCGCGGCAACAGCGGTTGGCGGGCCACCGCGCCCACCCTCCGAGAATGCACCGTCGAGTTCGAGATGCTTTGGAAGCCCGGCGACGCCGTGTTCGAGGCTATCAAGACAGCGTTCCTCACCTCCGGGTCCGTGGCGCTGGTCGCCCTGGATCAGAAGAAGACCGTCGACGGCGCACAGGGGCCATTGGGCGACTTCTCCATCATCAACTTCTCACGCAGCGAGCCGCTCGAGGAGGGCGTGATGGTCTCCGTCACCGCCAAGCTCGCGGTCTTCGTCGAATGGTACGAGGTGAGCATCTGATGAAAACCTTCAACGACGCCGCCGGACGCACCTGGACCCTGAGCCTCACACTCGGCACGGCGATGACCGTGCGCGACAAGCTCAAGATCGACCTCCTCCAACCCGAATCCCCCGCCCCCGGAAGTGGCGACTCGAACGACACACCCCTGCTCACACGCTTGGGCACCGACGAGATGCTGCTGGGCGAGGTGATCTGCTGCCTGCTCGAGGACCAGTTCGAGGCGAACAAGGTCACCGAGGCGGATGTGCGGCGCAGCTTCGATGGCCGCACTTTGCTCGCCGCCCAGACCGCGTTCTATGAGGAACTGATCGATTTTTTCCGGGGGCGGGGGCGGACCGATCGCTCCCGCGCGGTGGAGAAGCAGAAGCAGCTGATCGAGTCGGCGGTGCGGGCGATCGAATCGCGCCTCGACGACCTGGACCCCCGGAAGCTGGTGGACGAGGCCATCGGGCAACCGGCAGCAGCCGCCGCGACCCTTGGCGCAATGTCTTCGAGCTCGCCGGCGCACTCGGACTTGGCCTCGAAAACTTCCGGGGGTTGACGCTGCGGCAGCTGCTGTGGATGGCAGAAGGGCAAGGCCGTGAAAGATGGGCGCATACATCGCTGATTGCCGCGATCCTCGCCAACAGCAACCGCACCCGGAACGGGCGCGCATTCAAGCCCGACGATTTCAACCCGTATGCGGGCAAGCACTCGGGCGACGTGATCGAGATCGACAAGGACACCATCAACCTGATGAAGCAGGCCTTCACCCCCGCCCCCGGAAGTTCGTCTCCCACCCTCGCCCCCGGAAAGTAATCACTGGCAACCCGACCTCACACCTGGGCCAACCAGCCCTCACACGAAAGGCCTCCCTATGGAAACCGCACTGCTCACCCTATGGAACATCTTCACCTCGAGCCTCGGCATCGCCCTCGTCTGGATCGGCGTCTTCGCCGCGGGCCTGTTCCTGCTTGACCTCTACTTCCCGCTGCGCAAGGCCTGGGAGAAGCACGAGGGGACGATCATCACCGGCATCAAGCTCGCCGAGAAGGCCATCCCCGACGACACGCCCAACGCCGGACTGCTGCGCCTCGACGAGGCCCTGCGCTTTGTCCTCGCCGCCTACGCCGAGCAGAACCACGGCAGCCACCCGTCGCCCGACCTCCAACGCGAACTCAAAGAGGGCATCCAGATCAAACACGCCGAACTCGAACGCCTCGGCAACCTCCCCCGCTCCCGGAAGTAGTCCCCCCGGAAGCAGTCCCCCCGGGAGTAACCGCTCACGCTTCTCCATGCTTCCCTCACAAACGTCCCTCATTCACATCTGAAAGGACCGCCCATGCGTCACTCGCGCTGCACCCTGATCCTGCTTGCCTCGATGATCGCACTTGCTGTCGCCGGTTGTGCCGCCACGCCCGAGGACCGCTGGTTCCAGCAGCGCGATGCGCTCAACACCGCCAACCGGGTCTACCTCGCCCACGTCCCGCGCATGACCCATGAGCAGGCCGTCCACTACGGCGAGTTGCTCCAGGCCGCCCGCACCAGCCTCGATGACGCCAAGACCCAGCTTCCGGGGGGCGGAGTCACCTTCGACGCGACGCTTGATCTCGTTGAATCCTTGCTCGCGCGAGTCGCCGCGTTGGAAGCGGATGCGACGCCGACACAAGCACCCCTTACGGAGACCACCCCCGATGAACGCCGCTGAAATCCTCACCTTGATCCAGTCCGCCCGGGCGCTCTACGAGTTGGGCGTCACGCAGTACCACCTCGCCGCCCAGCAGGGCCGGCTGACCAACGACCAGAAGACCGCCATCCTCGCCGCCGCGTCACTCAGCGATCCCCGGGTGGACGCCGCCGTGGAGATCGCGCGGACACACCTGGCCGCGCAAGACACCCCCGGAAGCTGACCCGGGAAGCTGCCCCACGGAACATAACCCATGGCATCGACCCAAGGAATCCGAGCCGGCCGCGCGTTCGTCGAGCTGTTCGCCGACGACAGCAAGCTCGTGCGCGGGCTGCGGGCGGCCGAGCGGCGGATCAAGGCGTTTGGGGACAAGGTCCGGGCGATGGGCCTGCGGATCGCGGCCTTGGGGTCGGCGATGCTCGTCCCGTTCCTCGCCGCCGCCAAGGCGTTTAGCGCCGTGGGCGATCAGGTGGCGAAGATGGCCAAGCGGACCGGGCTGTCGGTCGAGACGCTCAGCGAGCTGCGCTTCGTCGCCTCCCAGACCGGCACGGAGTTCGAGTCCTTGGAGATGGGCTTCCGCAAGATGCAGCGGAGCATCTATGACGCGGGGCGGGGGTTGTCCACGGCCGTCGATGCCTTGGCCGACCTAGGGCTGACCTTCGCCGACCTCGACGGGTTGTCGCCCGAGGCGCAATTCAAACTACTCGCTGAGCAGATCAGCAAGGTCGAGGACCCCACCCGCAAGGCGGCGATTGCCATGTCGCTGTTCGGACGGACGGGCACGAACCTGCTGCCGATGTTCGCCAGCGGTGCCAAGGGCATCGAAATCCTCCAGGCCGAGGCCCGGCGACTGGGCCTGACCATGAGCGAGGAGGACGCGGCCGCCGCTGAGGACTTCACCGACGCGCTGGACCGGCTGTGGAAGGTCGTGAAGATGGGCATCTTCCACGTCGGCGCGGCCCTGGCACCGGTGCTGCAGAAGGCGGCCGACACCATCACCCGGCTCGCGGTGCAGATCGCAGCGTGGGTGCAGCAGAACCGTGCCTTGATCGTGACCGCGTTGAAGGTGGTGGTTGGGGTCATCGCCGTGGGCGTGGCCATCGCGGTGCTGGGCACGGCGATCTCGGCGATTGGCACGGTCATCGGTGGGCTGGTCACGGTCATCACCACAGTCGTGGCCGTCACCCAGGTGCTGGGGGCGGTGCTCGCGTTCCTGGTGTCCCCCATCGGGCTGGTCATCGTCGCCGTCGCGGCGCTGGCCGCTTACCTCATCTACGCCACAGACCTCGGGGCCAAGGCATTGCAGTGGCTGGGAGAGAAGTTCAATGTCCTCAAGGACGACGCACTCAAGGCGTACCAGGGGATCGCGGATGCGCTCGCTGCCGGCGACATCGCCCTGGCAGCGAAGATCCTCTGGCTGACGCTCAAGATGGAATGGACGCGGGGCGTCAACTTCCTCGAAAAGCTGTGGCTCAACTTCCGCGACTTCTTCCTGCGCATCGGGCACGACGCCTTCACCGGGCTGTTATCTGTGGTCGAGATCGTCTGGCATGCGCTGGAGGTCGGCTGGATCGAGTCGGTCGCGGTGTTCAAGAAGCTGTGGTCGAACCTGGTCGGGTTCTTCTCCCGCATGTGGCAGAACATGATGGCCATCGCGGGCAAGGCGTGGCAGTGGATCAAGGGTCTGTTCAGCAAGTCCGCACGCGACAGCAGCGCCGCCGTCAACGCCCGGATCGACCAGCAGCGCGACGCCGCGATCCAGCGGATCGACGACGCGACGCAGCGCGATGTGGCTCAGACCGAGGCCGACCGCCAGAGCCGGCG
>JBGTLW010000355.1:0-5165 GCA_041743835.1 Phycisphaeraceae bacterium
GCGCGGCCGCCGAAGGAGCCGTACCCCGATGCGCTGGTCAGTTCCATCGACTTCGCGGCAGCGGCGGCAGACCTCGCGGGGTGCGACCGCCCCGAGTCGCTCACCGGACGCTCGATCCTCCGCGCGTTCACCGGCGACCCGGCTGCAAACCACGCGCCGGGCGGGCTGCTCAGCGAGTTCGGCGAACGGGTGATGCTCGCCACGGAGCAACACAAAGCCGTGTTCGAGCGACGCACCGGGCGGGTCATGGGGCTGTTCGACCTGCTGACGGACCCTTCCGAGACGCACGACCTGGTCGGCAAGCCCGGCAGCGAGGCGCTGATCGAGCGCCTGCGCGCTCGGCTCTCGCTGTCACTCCTGCCGCTGCGCAGTGCGCCAGTCGCGTGACCCATGCGCCGCGCGACGCCGCGATTCACAGGTGGTCAGGGCTGCGGCCGGGCCTCTGTCTTTGTCAGCATGATCGATGCCGCGAGGATGCGGAAGCCGTTCTGCGTGCTGGGGTCTGCCACGCGGAAGGTGACCGTGGTGTCGTCACTGAGCCAGGCGGGGTCGAGTTCCAGCGTCTGCACTTCCGCGCCGCTGGGGTGCGCGTCGGTGTAGGGCAACGTCAAGCGATGGCCGTTGATCTCAACGATCGCTTCGCCCTCGTGGACATCCGCGGTGATGACGCGGAGCTGTGCGGCATGTGCTTCGGCGGGCTTGAGGTCGCCACGCCACACCACCTTGCCGGCGACCGGCTCGCCGGGCTTCACACCCTTGAATACCACATCCACGAACGACTGCTCGGCCCGTTGCTGACGCAGCAGCAGCACTTGCTGCTCACCGCCCGCGCTTTCCAGCGTCCAGCGCATCGCCGAGCGCGGGGGCAGTTCCATCTGGCGGCTTCCCTCGGCCGCGAGCGTGACCAAGGAGGTCTTGCCCGCCGGGGGCGCGGGGATGGGCTGGCCCTCGGGGTCTTGCAGCTTGTTCTCGTTGCGTGGGGCCTCGGAAAGCAGCATCACCGCCTCGGTGACCGTGAGGCCCGGCACGCTGTCGCTTAACGTCACCGGCCTCGACGACCACCCGCTGTTCCACGCGACCACCACATACCGACCGGGCTGCGGGCTTGATGCGACAAGCAGCACCGCATCGTCGCTGCTGCTTGCCACCACCATCTGGCCTCGCAGCGTGGCGAGCAGCGTGTAAGCGTGGAGTTCGCCCTCGTCGTTGACCTTGCCGGACCACAGCGCGTGGAGCGCCCGGCCGCGGTAGATGTCGGGGTTCACGAGGATGCCCGCGAGGATGTCGTGGGTGTTGTAGGCCGCCTTCCCGGCACTGCTCGCGCCGAGGTTGTTGGCTTCGGTGTTGTAAACCGGGAACCGCTTGCCGTGGGTGATGTCGCTGTAGGCGGTCGCGACTTCATACGACGCGGCAAAACTCCACGGGTTCCCGCCGTAGTGGTGCTCGGTGAGGAAGTCGATCTGCTCGTGGCACTTGTCGATGAACAGGCGCACGTAATTCTCAAATGTGCCGTAGGCATCGCCATTGAACGCGGGCGAGCTGGGCCCGCCGAACAGCGCGTGCTCGTTGACAGCCTTGCCGCCCTCGACCGCGGCCTTGAACAGTCGGCTGTACACGTCTGCGCCGAGTTTCGCGGGGATGTAGCCGTACTGCGTGTCGTCGGTCCAGTCCTTCTTGCCGGGCGGCAGCCGGTGATTCATGTTGATGTGGCGACCCCAGAAGAAAGGCTCATTCCACACCTCAAACCGCCGCAGCACGTTGTACGTATCGCCGGGCACCCACGCGTTCGCCGCCTGGTTGTGGTAGAACGAACGCAACTGATTTTCCCACTTTTCAACGCCCTCATCCATCCATGCCGGCCGCGAGAACAGGTCCTGTGTGTGGCACCAGACCACGTTGTCCACGGCGTCCGCGGCCTTCATCACCTGATAAACCTTGTCGGTCGGCTCGTCGCGCTTTAGCCGCTGCTCGCGCTGCGCTGCGATCTGCTCCGCGGGCATGGGCTTGCCGCCGAAGCCCGTGTGGTCCAGCGGCCGCATGTACCCCGGGTTGATGCCCCGGATGTATGCAAGCGAGGCTTCGTCGGCTTCCTTGGGCCAGTTGACCGAGTGCATCCCAAACAGACCCTTGGGCACTTCCGTGATGCCGTTGTGGACGCGCAGCGTGTCGGGGTAGAGCTGAAGTGTGATCGGCCCGTCGGCACTGCTGCGCGGCTGGGCATTGGCGAGCTTGGCCAGCTCGATCCGCCGGATCGTGAACTCCACATCTCCCACACCAAAACCATTCTCCACACCAAACCCGATACCCCTAACTCTGCCAAGCCCCTGCGAAAAGTGACGCAAGTCAATCACAAACGTGTGCTCGCGCCCAAGCAGCAGGCCGGCGGCGTTCATCGCCTGGCTGCCGTGGTCGAACGCGACCGACAGCCGCACCCCCACCTCGTCCCGCCGATTCTTGCTGTCGATGGTGAGCAGGATCGCGTCGTAGTCTGACCAATCCTGCGGCTGTGCAAAGCGTTTGCTAGCTTCGACACTGGTGTACGACATGACCCGCGTCGGCGAGAGCCTTGCGAGCACCGCCACGCCACCGCCGGGCGCGGGTTTGAGGTGGATATTGCCGCGGGTGGTGAACATGTCGGTCATGCCCGCAGGCGCGATGCCACCGACGATCGTGCCACGGGTTTCGTGGTCGCCGCGCTTCGCGCTGAACGTGCCGGCGACGTGCTGGCCACCGAACATGGGCGTGTCCTTGCGCCAAGGCGGCTCGTGCTTCTCGGTGTCTTCGACGAACGGCACGGGTTCGGGACGCAGCTGCGCATCGACGGTCAGGCTGAAAACATCGGGGCCATCCTTGGGGTCGGGGAAGGGAAGCGGCCCGAGGTAGGCCGGGCCGCCGGGCCGTGGTTTATCCGCGGTGATCGTGACTTGCAGTGTCCCGGCCAGCTTGCCGTCGGTGTAGGTCAGGTCGCCCAACTCGACGGCGTTGTTGCTTCGCTGATTGTAATCCGCGGCTGCGGTGTGGCCGGAGTCCGCCCACTTGCCGTTGCGGCGTTGCAATTCAACGACCACGTCGCCGGTCTTGCCGTTGGGTAAGTCACGGATGCCGACAAACCGCAGCGCGACGGTGGCGTGGTCCGCGTCGCCCTGCTTCGCCAAGTCGTTTGAGAAATCAGTGAGCAGGGTTTTGTTGACCACGGGCGAGGGTTCCTTCTGCTGGGCCGCGGTCCCGGCGGTGCAGGCCGCCAGCGTGAGCAGCAACAGCACCGGGTACGCCCATAACCGCGGGGCCTTGGGTTGCGGACGGCGAGGGCGGCCCACGCTCGGGAGTGGGTGGGCTTTGGGGTCGATCAATGGGTGGCACGGAGTCATCAGGGCTTCCAATCTTTGTAAACAGGCAGGTCGCCTGTGAAGTCGATCACGAATCCCGCCCGGCCGTCGTTGACGGACAAGACCCCCGACGCCTGCTCCACGAACGGTCCGTCGTACACCTTCGTCCACTGCTCAAAATCGATCTCTCGCCCATCATAGGACGCGGTCGCTCGTCGGTTGCCCGGCTTGCGCTGATCGGGTGGAGCGAAGCGGACCGACAGGCGACGCCCCTCGGGTGTGGTATATCGCACGATCTCGTCGCCTTCTTCAAGGCCGACGACCTCGCCGCGATTGAGGTACGCGAGCATCTGATCGACATCGTCGAATCGCGTCGAGTCCAGCGCGTGGATCACCAGGCCCAGCGTGCGGCCATGCACACGCACCTGCACCTGCGGCGGGTGCTTGCGCGGCTTGCCCTCGGCTTCGCGCTGCCGATTCTCCTGAAGCTGCTTCGGCGTGAGGGCATCGGACTCGATCAACCCCGCGCCGCCCAGCGCCCGGATCGCGACCAGCGTGTCGCCCGCCTCCGCGACAAACCATTCGCCGAGCTTCTCCGGGCCGGCCGCGCCCTCGGGGATCGTCACGAATAGATAGTCCAGTTCCTCATCGTCGGGCAACCTCGCATAGCAGACATAGATCGGGCCGGCCTGTGCGGACTGGGTGTAGCGCCCGCGTCCGGGACCAAATCCCACCCCCTGTTTGTTGCCATCAAAATCCGATAGCCGGGGGTGTCCGGCGGTAAACACCAGCCCGCCCTGCGGTGAGGCGCACACGAGCTTGAAGCGCGTGAGCTTGCCTCCGAGGCCTTTCCACACGCTTCCCATCGTGAACTGGGGCGCGACGTAAAGCGACTCGAAGTTCTGATGCGGCTTCGGGTCGCGGGTGAAGCCGGCCCAGTAGTCGGGTTTGGTGTTGCGGAACTCGGCGGGGAGGTTCGGCAGGCGCTTGTGCGCCAGGTTGTAGATCACCTCGTTGGGACGATACGACGAGCTGATCGGCGCTACGGCCATGCGGAAGTGACGGGTCTCGGCGTCGGTGAGGTGCGGTACGAGGTTCGATCCGAACCAGATGTACCCGATCTGGTCGGTGGCCGAGCGGTGCGCCGCGTCGGCAAAGCCTTCCTGCTCGGGCCCGGCGTACACGCCATCGGTGTACTTGAGCGCATACGCGGTGGCGAACCAGTCCAGCGCGGCGCGGGCCAGCAGCCGGACCTGCGGATCGTCTGAAAAATCATAGAGATTGAGCATCGCGTAGAAGTGCAGCGCTTGCCACGGGCTGGCGTCCCACGCGCCCTGGCCGCCGGCAAATAACCGCTTGACGTACAAACGCAGGTGCTCCTTGCCCACGGCGACGGTGCCCGCCTCGGTGCCGACCTGCCCCAGCCCGCGGTCGCCGGGGATGATCGGCGGCAGGACGATCGCGCTGCTCCACGCGGTGACGTGATACTTCTCCGGGCCGCGCGGCTTGGTGTACTGCGGCTGGTGAAAGCCCTTCTCGTTGAACGTTGCGTACGACGCGTCGGTCATCACCGACGGGAACAGGCCCAGCAGCCGCGACCAGCTCACCGCCGCCTCGGACCAGTGTTCTTTGAGCGAGCGCTCTTCGTTGACGTAGCGCGCGGGCGCGGGGTCGGCTGGGTCCACGAGCAGGCGGGCGATCAGGTAATGATTAAGCAGATGCGATCCGCCGCCGCTCGCCCAGTAGCCCCGGCGGAAGGTGTCGGGGTCCTGCGTGAGCAGGCCGTCGAGCACGGCGGCCGATCGCGCACGGAAGCCGGCCTCGTCGGGGTAGGTAGCC
>JBGTLW010000356.1:0-3021 GCA_041743835.1 Phycisphaeraceae bacterium
TGATGGCCCGCTGGTCCAGCGGCCGGGGCTTGCGCTCGATGAGTGCCGCCAAGTCCAGCCCCGCCCCGGCAAGGCCGCCCGCGCCGATCATCGTGTGCCTCGCCATGGCCCGGCCGGCAAGCTGGTCGCTCAGTGTGGGCATGAAGCGCCACGCCAGGCCGCGCTGGTCCAGGAGCTTGCCGCAGCGGTCGATCCGCGCCCGCATCGCAAGCGGCAGGCAGAGCAGGACCTGATCGCATGTGTTGCTGTCCAGTTGGTCAAACACCGTCTCAAGGTCTTCAAACGCTCCGAGCACGGGGAAGGTGTGCTCGCCGCCGCCGTGGCTGATCGCCGCGCGGGGGATGAGGCAACCGACTATACGGGGGCAGGGCTCGGCCGCGGCAAGGGCGTGCGCGAGCTGCCGGACGCTTAAGGCGGTGCCGATGACCACCACGCGCGGGGCTTGGGGGGCGATTGAGGCGGTACTCATGCAGTTCTTATCGGCACGAGCGGGGCCGATCCGCCAGCATCCGGTTGTAACGATTTTGTGGTGTCGCGGGCCTAAACCGGCTGTGCGGATCGGTCGATGACCTTAGCGGTGGCGATGGGCACGGCTTGCTCCAATCGCTCAAACCCTGGAGACCGCTCATGGACAGCTTCCCGCTCCGCGTTGCCGAGGCCCGCATCGCCCCCCGCCTCACCCTGCCCGCCGCCTACACCCTGGTGCGCGTCAAGCTCCAAGGCACCGACCGCTACCGCTGGACCGGCCACATCTACGACATCAGCCTCAGCGGGATGCGCTTCGAGCTCGATGCGCCCCTGGCACCGGGCAGCGAGGTCGAGGTCCGAGGGATGCTCCCCGGCGCCCAGCACACCACCTTCCGAGCCACCGGCCGTATCGTCCGCATCCACGACCAGGCCGACGGCGACGGCGGGCCCTGCCGCATGGCCATGACCTTCACCGCGTTCCAATCATCCATCGATCAGCGCCGGTTGATGGACTACCTCGACGCCCGTGGCCTCGCGCTGCGGGCAGCCGCCGAGCCAGAGCCCCTCAAGCGCGCCGCCTAACCCCGCGCGGCACCCAGCCCGAAGAAGCGCTCGGCATTCGCATCGACCTGTGCCACAAAATCCGCCAGCGCCACCCCCCGCCGTTCCGCGAGGAACTCGGCGACGTGGGCGACGTACTTCGGCTCGTTGGGACGCACGCCCCGGTGCGGCACGGGCGACAGGTACGGCGCATCGGTCTCGATCATCAGCCGGTCCATCGGCACCACGTCGGAGGCCGCGGCTATCTCTGCCGCGTTGTCGAACGTCACGATGCCGGTGAAGCTGACCATCGCGCCAAGGTGCAGGATGTCCTCGACCTCCTCGACCCCGCCGGTGAAGCAGTGGAACACAAACCGCTCGCCCGCGTGCCCCGCCTCGCGGATCAACGCGATGGTGTCGTCGGTCGCTTTGCGGTTGTGGATGACCGCCGGCAGATGGGGGAAACGGTGCAGCAAGTCGAGCTGTTCACGGAACACGCGGTGCTGCAAGTCCTGCGGCGGCTCGGGGTAGTGATAATCCAAACCCATCTCGCCCATGGCCACCACGTGCGGGTCATCGAGCAGCTCAAGCAGGGCCGAGGCGTCCGGCGCGTCCGCTGCGTGCAGCGGATGAATCCCAGCCGTGGCGTGGACGTTGTCGAATCGTGCCGCGAGCGCGATGGCCAGCCGGGAGTCCGCGGGTGTCGTGCCGACGCTGATCATGCGATCGACCCCGGCCGCGCGGGCATCGTCGATGACCCGCTCCACACGCTCGGACAGGCCCGCGTAAGTGAGATGGCAATGCGTATCAATCATCGCAACATGCTACCCCCCGGAAGCCGGCTAGCTCAACACAACGGGCAACGTGACGCTGACCGGCGCTTGGCAGGATGAGTCATCGCACGCTTGGTACGTCAACACAAGCCGGGCATTCGCCGCGTGCTGTGATGGCTCCGCCAACCGAATCGTGGCGCGCAGCGTCACCTCGCCCTCGTACACAAGCAGGGTTTCCTCGGCAAAAGCAAACGCCCTCTCAGTCGGCTCCGGGTATGCCACCTCCAGCACCACCGCGCTGCTGTCCTCGACGCGCAGGGCTGTGGGGGTCAGGAAATCCAGCGCGGGCGAATGGCCATTGAGGTGAAACCCCTCGCGGACCCGCAGCGTGACGTGCAACGTCGCGGGCTGGTCGTGCGTTAACTCAAGCCGATCCGGAAACACGGTGGTTGTCACGATGGCGTCGGGCGCGGCCTGCAATGCTTCCGCGTCAGATGCCGGGGGAACTTCCGGGGGTTCCGGGGGTTCCGGGGGTTCTAAAGCACGCATGAGGGCGTGCTGCATGTGGATCATGGCACTGCCGCGCTGCTGCAAGGGCTCGGCAAAGCTGCTCAGGTCGTGCATCGCGCGTGTCAGCCACGCGCGGTCGCCGGTCAACTCAAACAGGTCGAGCAGGTTGTGCAGCATGACGGCGTTGCCCGTCGGCAGCGCCCCATCCCACGTCGAACGCACGCGCACAAACAGGTCGGGCTGGTCCGCCAGCGTGTCGTGATACCCCCCCGCCTCATCGCCGAAGCGTGCGGCCGCGCTGTGGATGTAACGCGTAGCCATGTCGAGATACTCCGCCCTGCCTGCGCGGCAAAGGGCGAGGAGCCCCGCGACAAAATGCGCATAGTCCTCAAGGAACGCCGGCACACGCGCCCGCCCGCCACGCATACTCCGTAACAACCCGCTCTTGCTGGCGGGGTCGGCCATGTGATGCACAATCGCGTCGGCGGCGCGGGCCCCGGCCTCGATGTAACGAGGCTCACCAAGCACCGCGCCGGCCTCGGCCAAGCCCCGGATCATCAGCCCGTTCCACGACACCAGCACCTTGTCATCAGTCGTCGGCTGGTCGCGTGTCTGCCGGGCTGCGAGCAGGTGCTGGTTGATCGCCGCGCGTGCCGCCAGCAACTGCGGCGGCGTCATGCCCATGTCCGCCGCCAGTTCCGCGATGGGCAGCGGCAGGTACAGCACGTTG
>JBGTLW010000357.1:0-2240 GCA_041743835.1 Phycisphaeraceae bacterium
ACATCTGCCTCATCCCCACCAGCGCGCACGGCACCAACCCCGCGTCGGCGGTCATCGCGGGCATGACCGTCGTGCCCGTCGCGTGCCTGTCCAACGGCGACATCAACCTCGACGACCTCCGCGACAAGGCCACGCAGCACGCGGCCGAGCTCGCGTGCCTCATGATCACCTACCCCTCGACCCACGGCGTGTTCGAGGAGACGGTCACCGAGGCCTGCAAGATCATCCACGACCGCGGCGGGCTGGTGTACATGGACGGCGCGAACATGAACGCGCAGGTCGGCCTCACGTCGCCGGGCATCATCGGCGCCGACGTGTGCCACCTCAACCTGCACAAGACGTTCTGCATCCCCCACGGCGGGGGCGGGCCGGGCATGGGCCCGATCGCCTGCACCGAGGCGCTAGCACCCTACCTGCCGGGCAGCCCGATTGAAATGGCGGATGGCGGATGGCGGATGGCGGATGTGAATGCCAAGCCCTCCGATCCAACCGCCATGACCTACGCCGTGAGCGCTGCGCCGTTCGGGAG
Organism: Phycisphaeraceae bacterium; assembly: GCA_041743835.1. GTDB lineage: Bacteria > Planctomycetota > Phycisphaerae > Phycisphaerales > Phycisphaeraceae > JBGTLW01. Next base: position 530 of record JBGTLW010000357.1, read on the forward strand.
CCCGATGATCCTGCCGATCTCGTGGGCGTACATCGCGATGATGGGGGCGGGTGGCCTCACCTCCGCGACGCGCTACGCCATCCTCAACGCCAATTACATGGCCAAGCGCCTCTCGCCGCACTACCCCATCCTCTTCACCGGGAAGCGCGGCACGTGTGCCCACGAGTTCATCATCGACTGCCGGGCGTTTGAGAAGGCCGCGCACGTCACCGTCGAAGACATCGCCAAGCGCTTGATGGACTTCGGCATCCACGCGCCGACGATGAGCTGGCCCGTCGCGGGCACGATGATGATCGAGCCGACCGAGAGCGAGAGCCTGGCCGAGCTGGACCGCGTGTGCGATGCGCTGATTGAAATCCGCGCGGAGATCGGTGCGATCGAGCGTGGCGAGATGTCGCAGGAGGACAACCCGCTCAAGCATGCGCCCCACACCGCCGCCCACCTCACCGCCGACGCCTGGCCCCACGCGTACAGCCGGGAGCTCGCCGCGTACCCCGTGCCCGCGCTCCGCGAGCCAGGCGCGAAGTACTGGCCCCCCGTCGGCCGCATCGACAACCCCTACGGCGACCGAAACCTGGTGTGTACGTGTCCGCCGATGACCGAGTACGCCCCCGCGTAGCGCGATGCGCATCCCCGGTCGCGTCCACGCGCCAGACACGGCGGCGGACGCCGCGCGCTAAACAATGTGTGCAACACGCGCTCGTGCGATAAACCATGCGCGCTCGCGTTATTCCTCCGTGACGCGGCGGGCGCGGATCTCGGCGATTAGCTCGGCGCGGCGGGCTTTGGACTCGGCTAACACGTCCGGCGTGCCCTCGGCTGCGCGGGCTTCCGCGGCCTTGACCAACTCATCGAGCGTCTTGCCGGTCTGCTTTTTCACAAGCTCCTCCGCCTCCTTGATGGGCATCAAATGGGTCGCGTTGTCGTTAAACGTGACGGTGATCCTGCTGCCATCACTATGCGAAGGCTTCAAGAACACCGCGACAATCTCGCTGTCCAAATCCTCTTCCAGCCCGGGCAGGATGACAAACGACGCGTTCTTATGAATCCAGTTGTCACGCTTGTCCTTCTCCCATTCATCGAAATCGACGGGCAGTTGGATACCCGATGACGGGGCCAGCACATACTCCGGCGGGAAGGCGTTTGCTTCGATCAGCTCACTCAAGTCATGGGTCAAGGGTTTGCCCCGTTGAGACTGGGCAAGAATGATCATCCCCTGATGGATGACACGCGCATTTGTGCTAGCTTGGATTTGCCGGGCTGTGCCGCGGGCGCTTCCCAGCGCTGGGGTCATCACACCCACCGTGAACGGGATGAACGCGGGGACGCCGACGCCCGAAGACAGCGCCGCGTCGGGTGAGAGCAGCGTCGAGCCGGGGAACGGTTGGACCGACACGATGTGCAGGCCCTTGTCGTCGGCCCACATCAACTCGCCCGCGGGCGCGAGGTGCGGCTGGATGCTGTTGAACGGCGGGAGAAGCTCGGCAAGGTTCGGCCCGGCGTCGCCCCCGAAGCCCATCATGAAGCCGCTCATCATGTTTAGCACCGCGATGTATGACTGGTACATGCTCATGGCAGACCGCGGCAGGTCGGCGTACATGATGCCGGTGGGCGTCACCCCGTCACCCGCGAGCGCCATCAGCCGTTGCGTCACCGCCTGGTAACCCGCCGCCCCGGTCACACCCGCGCCCCCGGCTGCCCCCGCCGCCGC
>JBGTLW010000358.1:0-2311 GCA_041743835.1 Phycisphaeraceae bacterium
GCGCCACCGCGTCATCCCGCGCCGCCCGGCCGGGCAGCGGGTGGATGGCATCCCAGGCGTCGCGCAGCACTTTGTCACCACGGGTGTCTTGATGCCCGGCGGGCTGATGGTCATGGGCATGCTGCTGGCCGCTGACCAGGCTGGCCTCAAGACGCTGCTCGATGGCTACAGCGCGCTGCTCGATGACTTCGCGGTGCACACCGTGACGCACCACGACGTGGTGTGGCAGCAGATGCACCTGATGGATGTGGAGCCGACCGGCGATGTGGTCGGCATTGTGGATAACGAGGTCCACAAGCTGGGGCAGGACGTCACCTTTACCTGGAGGCAACTGCGGGCATGACGACGTTTTCTGCCAATCTCAACAATGGCGTGGTGACCGAGGTGTACGCCCGGCGCGTGCGCAGCGGCACGCCACCGTTTGGCGGCAACGACGGCTGGCAGTTCGCGCGCTGGCTGCGATGCAACCAGTACGTCGTGCAGGCGGGGGCCGACGCGGGACGCGCGGAGTTTGTGGTGGTCACCGATGGCCCGCACGCGCTCAACCCGATCGAGGACCAGCTGGGCACCTACGGCGCGGATGACCAGGTGCGCGTCGTGCAGTACCCGATGGGCAGCGAGCTGGACCCCGCGCCGCCCGAGGGCGAGGCGCGCAGCGCGGTGGTTTTCGAGGGCGTGCTCGGGCGGCGTCGATTCAGTGCGGCGATGGAGCCGGCGGGCGAGGGTGGGGTCGAGGGGCATGAGACTGTGTTGCTCAGCGCCGAGGCGATGCCCAACTACGACAACCGTTTGCCGTCGCACCTCATCGCTGGGCGTTGGATGGCGACGGACGAGGACGCGTTTGCCTACATCGAGACGCAGGACCTGCCGGCCATCTTCAACTTCCGGGGCCGGCCGAATTGCCACGCCACGCAGACGCTGGCCGACGCTGTGGCCGGCACGGTGACCGGCGATAGCTTCAGCCATGAGCATGACCCGACCGCGATCTGGTGGACGGTGCAGCGGGCCATCCGGTCTATCCTGGCCGTCGCGGTGCTGGGCGCGGGCACGGCTCTGGAGCGCAGCGTCTGCGTGGACCCGGCGTTGGTGGCGGCGCTGGCCATCGACACCGAGGCGGAGGAGTTCGAGGCGTTCGCCGGCGAGTTCGTGGGCCTCGACCAGCCGCTGCCCGAGCTGAGCATCCAGGGGTTGGGCGCGCACGACGCGCTGGCCCGCGTCTGTGAGGCAGCGGGCTTTAGCATGGCGTTTAGCCCGGCCAAGCTGTGGGATGGCGACACGCTGGGCGCGGGGATCGACCGCAGCTACATCCTGCACATCTGCGCGTACAACCGGGGCCGGCTCAACAACCTCATGCTGCCCAAGCATGGTGCGGCCCACGAGGACGCGGAGATCGTGCTCCGCGACCAGGCCAACATCTCGCGGCTTGAGGGCATGTACGACACGCTGCCGATCGCCAACCACATCGAGGTCACCGGCCGGACGATGATCGAGGCGTCGATCGAGCTCAAGCCGCTGTGGTCGCCCAGCGACATGACCGACCCCGAGCCGCTGCTCGCATCGCCCCACCAGCTCCCGCCTCAGGACCGCGACGACTGGGATGAGTACCTCAACCACCACGTCGCCGGCGGCGAGGACTTTGGCCTCTTCGGGCACGTCGGCCGGGCGTGGGGCCTGGACCTGACGGGGGCGGACTCCTCTTCGTTTTACGACGCGGAGGAGGCGGACTACTACCACGACCCCGAGGGTTTTGACTGGGCGGAGATCTTCGACCCCATGACCGAGGTGGCGGCGGAGCGCACGGCGTGGGGCATGACCGACCCGATCATCTGGACCAAGCGGCTGCGGCTGCCCCAGCCGCTGACACGGCCCGAGCTCGCGGCCAGCGGGCAGAAGTGGGTGCTGCGCGTGAGCGAGGACTCTGGCGGCACGTGGGCCGACGTGACGGGCCTGATCTCATTCGAGACCCTCCGCGATTACTTCGGCATCCGCCTGCGCGTGCCCAACCTCGCGACGGTGAGCGTGGCCACGCTGGGCACCAACACCGTTCCCGCACCCGCCGAGTCCTGGTATCAGCTGATCCTGGACGCGGAGCTGCGCGTCGAGCTGACGTGCCTGGTGCCGGCGGACTTCGCGCTCAAGGTGCGGGCCCCGCGCACGCCGCTTAGCAGCACGCTGTACCCACGCGCCCGATCGATCCGCACGGAGATCGAGCAGGTGTGGGCATCGCCCGACAGCCAGCTCAACACGTCGGGCGTCTGGCAGCAGGTGGCCACCTACGGCACGGCCGAGCCGGTGGCCAGCCCATCAGCCC
>JBGTLW010000359.1:0-7459 GCA_041743835.1 Phycisphaeraceae bacterium
AGCGGCGTGGATGATCCTGGCCGTTTCAACCGGCCGCGTCACTGGCTGCGGACGGTTAACACGCCGATCAATGGCGAGGAACTTGAGGCGTTGCGTCTGGCGTCGAAGCGTGACCGGCCCTACGGCAGCGCGTCGTGGGTGACCCGCATGATCGCCCGCCACGGCCTACAATCCACCCTCCGGCCCCCCGGCCGACCAAGAAAGGACGGGGCGTAGAAAAAAAAGGGGAGCGTCCCCGTTTCGATACCCCCGTTTCGATACCCCAAAAGGACTCAAGGGTCTATCAAATTGTTTGCGCGAGGATGTCGGCAAACGCAATTGCAACAGGTTTGCTAGAATCACATTGGAAAGTATTCAACTATTGACACGGACGACACTTGTTCCCTTGTGTAATACGCTAAAATAATACATGGTTTGTTATTATGAATAATCAAAGAATGGATATAATTAAAAATACTATTCTGCTGGGCGGAGATCCTGATTGTCGTAATATGGATGATATTTATGTGGAAGCAAGGTCAACCTCGCCACTCAGCCCGGAGGATGCACGCGAAATCATCAAGCATTTGATATCCAACGGAGTTCCAGAAGAAGAGGTGCGCAACAATGTTCCAGCACAGTATTGGATTGACGACATACGCGCATTGTTGAGCCGCCTTTGCTGTGAATATTGCGAAGCACGAGACAAGAAACAACTCGGCAGCTTTAACTTTGATTTACAGTATACCTTTCTTTGCTTTGTCAGAAGGTGGCGAATTGCCATGTCACAGGTTGAGCAGCAAGCCATCCGAAAAATTGTTGAAGAAACACATATAAATGCGTTGATATCAGATAAGTGCTGCAATCGGCCCGAGCTAGCTTTTTTGATGTATTGGGATAAAGGCAAGCCTAACTTAAACGCAAACTCTCATTTCTATCGTCACGCCAAGAATGGCGCGCACTCGCTTGCCGAAATTTTATCGAGTCATTTATCAACAGATGAAAAGCTGCATGTTTTTTTTGGTTTGTCACGGGATTCCGTCAATCCGACCTACAGTTGGGAAGTATGGCAGGGCGATGACGAAGACGCGACCGCCGAGGCGTGTGGCATATCATCGGAAGAATATGCTCAATTAAATGAATCTGATAAGCATATAATTTTAGAAGCGATTCGATCTCTGGCTGGGGGAATTTAGTTGGGGACATGCTCTGTTGACACCAGGCGTATTCAATTCCGGGACCCGGAAAGGTGTCAGGAGCCATAAATCTTAGCACGAGTATCGAAACGGGGACGCTCCCCGTTTTGACGCGGGGTGCGGGGCGTTGTAGCATGGACGGTGGTCGAGCCTGTGGCGTTGGCGTTTCGGGGATGAGCAGGCCAGGGCGATGCTGTCGCCGTGGCCCCTGCCCGCGAGCGGCGTGGATGATCCTGGCCGTTTCAACCGGCCGCGTCACTGGCTCCGGACGGTGAACACGCCGATCAATGGCGAGGAACTTGAGGCGTTGCGTCTGGCGTCGAAGCGTGGCCGGCCCTACGGCAGCGCGTCGTGGGTGACCCGCATGATCGCCCGCCACGGCCTACAATCCACCCTCCGGCCCCCCGGCCGACCAAGGAAGGACGGGGCGTAGAAAAAAAGGGGAGCGTCCCCGTTTCGATACCCCGGCGGGGCTTGGTCGCCCGCGTCCGCAAGCAGATCGACTCTGACCCGGCCTACGACACCGGTGCCCGGCTCGATACGGCGCTGGACCGGTTGATCGACCGCTTGGGTGCCTGACTCCCGCGCGGCGAAGCGCAGCCATTAGCGCTTAGTGCTTCTGGGATTTGCCAGACGCGGCGGAGGGTTTGGCGCTGGTGCGCTGCTCGGCCTTGGCTCGGCTGGCCGCAGCCTTGTCCGCCGCCATCACGCTGGCTTCCTTGTTCTTGCGGAGCTCGGCGACGGTCTTGGTCTTGAGACGGGCCGCGCCACGCCAAGCACGCAGCTTCACGCGGGTGCCCGCCTTCTCCGCTGCGGCCAGTCGTTTGGCTGCCGCGGCGATGTCCTGCTTCGCGTAGTTAGGCAGCCACTTGCTTTGTGCGGTGAGCATGTGGTCGGCCAACTGCCAGACCTCCTCGGGGTTGCACACCGCGCCGGTCAGCGGGTCGTGGAGCATCGCCTGCTTGAGCAGCATCACGTCGCCGGCGACCGCGGCATCCTTGCTCATGCGCTGGACGTTGACGCTGGCGACGCAGGTCGCGGCACAGGCCTGGGGCAGGGTGAACCCCTCGACCATGTGGATGCCGAAGCGGTCCACGTAGCCGGGCGATTCGACGACGCAGTCGGCCGGGAGGTTGGTGATGATGCCACGGTTCCGCACGTTGAAGTGGCCGCGGTAGGTGCGCCCGGTCTCGCGGGCCTCGATGATGTAGCTGCCGTGCTCGGAGCTGCGTCCCCAGGTGTCGATGGGTTTGCCGGCCTCGGCCAGCCACTTGGGGAAGTCGGTCTTGAACCAGCCCCGGCCCTCGGTGCAGACGCGGAGGTACCCGCCGGTCTCCCCGTTGATCCAGCTCGACAGGTCGATCCACCGGGTAATCTCCTTGGGCCGCTTGCGGTACCACGGCAGGTACTCGGACAGGTGGCCGTTGGACTCGGTGGAGTACACCCCGAACCGGCGGAGCACGTCGATCCGGCACTTCTCGGTTTTCGAGAGGTGCGGGTGGGCCTCGAACGCGGCCAGCAATTCATCCGCCCCGACCGTTCGGCCCTTGTATTTCACGTCGATATACCACGTCTGGTGATTGATGCCGACACACTGGATGTCCACCGCCTGACGGTGCGCGACGAGCGGCCGGCCGAACGGGTCTTTGGTGTCGTCGGGCTGCTTGTCGCCGTGGAACTGCGACAGGGCCGAGGCGATCTGCCGCCACCCGCCCTCGACGCCGTGACACAGGCCGACGGTGTTGACGCCCCGGCCGCGGTCGAAGGCATCGAGCGCGGCCCAGGTGTTCATGGCCATGGGGTTGGCGTAGTTGAGGAACAGCACGCCGCCCTCGCGGGTGGTGTTGGCGACTTCTTTCATGTCGCGTTGGAAGGCCAGCACCTGCGGGATGTTCCGCTGGCCGTACATGATGCCCCCGGCACAGAGCGTGTCGCCGACGCACTGGTCGATGCCGTACTGGAGCGGGATGTCGATGTCGGTGGCAAACGCTTCGAGCCCGCCGATGCGTGTGCAGTTGATGACGTAGTCCGCGCCTTCGAGGACGCGCTTGCGCTGGAGCGAGGTGGTCAGCTTCGCGGGGAGCTGGTTGGCTTTGATGTCCTTGGCGAGGATCTGGGCGACCCGGTCGAGGTTGCCCCGGTCGATGTCGTGCAGGGCGATGTGGGTGTCGCGCAGCTCGGGCACCTGGAGCAGGTCCTGGGTGAGCCGACGTGTGAACCCGATGGACCCCGCCCCGATGAAGGCGACTTTGAGCGGCATGGCTGGCCTTTCTGTGATTGACTTCTTGGGCCAAACGATATGGATGCGCACGCAAAGTATCAACAGGGCGGCTATCCACAGAGCCACGCACGTTAGTAAGCGGTTCCCTCCGCATCATCAGAGCCGCCTCGTCCCCGAGGCGGTCCGCCGCGGGGACGCGGCGGCTCGGTGAAGGCGCACTTCGCCAAACCCGAGAAAGACAACCGCTTACTTACGTGCGCGGCTCTTTGAAGGCAACAAAGGCACCCGCTCCCTCACGGTCGCGGCTCGTTGGTGCGCCTTAAACGAGCCGCGCACGTAAGTAAGCGGTTGTCTTGAAAATGTAACGCGCGACATCACCCGCTCCCTCACGGTCGCGGCTCGTTAAGGCGGGGAGGCCAACGGGGTCGCGGCGATCTATAATCCCGGCATGAAACCGCGACACGCATTCCGGCTGGTCGGACTCGCCCTGCTCGGGCTGCTACTCATCGCCCAAACCACACCCACCCCCCCGGAAGCTACCCCGCCCCCGGAAGTTTCCCCGGAAGCTACGCCAGCAGCCCAGGAAGCTAGCCCGGACGCTTCGCCCACGGAAGCCCCACTTCCGGGGCCGCTTCCGGGGCCACTTCCGGGGGGGCAGCTTCCGGAGCCGGGGGTGGCGTCGCCGTTGTCGATGTTGCCCGGCGGGTCGCACATCGCCATCCTCCCGGTCGATGACCTCATCTACGACTTCACGCTCGACTCATTACGCCGACGGATCGACCGCGCGATCCGCGAGGGCGCGGACATGATCGTGCTCGAACTCAATACCAACGGCGGCGTGGTCACCAGTGCCATCGACATCTGCAAGTACCTCAAGGACCGACAGCAGGTCCCCGTCCCCGTCATCGCGTGGGTCCACCCCAAGGCCTACTCCGCGGGCATCATCATTGCCTCGGCCTGCGATGAGATCGTCATGTCCGCCAGCAGCACCACCGGCGACAGCGCACCGATCGCGATGGGCCAGAGCCTCGACGCCACCGAACGCGCCAAAATCCTCAGCCCCATCTTGTCCGAGTACCGCGACAACGCGCAGCGCAACGGCTACGACTATGCCATGTTCCACGCCATGACCGTGCTCGGTGTGAAGCTCTACTACATTGAGCACCCGGACACCGGCGAAAGGCGGATCGTGAACCAGGCCGACTACGCGCTGATGGTGCGCGGCCAGGAACTCACACCCTCGGGCATCGTCGGCTCGCTCTTCGGGCGCGGCTCGGCGGGTGCGGACCCCGGGGCGCTCGAGGAAGTCACACGCGAGACGGCCACCGACGCGGACCTCGGCGCCTGGCGGCCGGTGACGACCATGCCCTCGGGCCAGTTCTATCCCGACGGCATGATCCACGGCGGGACCACGCTGTTCACCCCGGACCAGACGCTGGCGCTGGACATCGGCCTGTCCAAGGCCACGCTCTCATCCGACGCCGAGATCCAGGCCCACTATGCCGCGGCCAGCACCACGCGCGTCTTGCAGAGCTGGTCCGAGAGCTTCGCGGGCTTCCTGACGCATCCGGTGGTTAAGGGTGTGCTGGTGCTGGCGCTGCTCGCGGGCGCGTACTTCGAGTTCCAGTCGCCGGGCTTCGGGCTTGGCGGCGCGGTGGCGCTGGTGGCGCTTGTCGCGCTGCTGGGCGCGCCCTTCATCATCGGGCTGTCGGACATCTGGTTTGTGCTGGTGTTTGTGCTGGGGCTTGTGTTGCTTGCGGTGGAGCTGTTATTTGCGCCGACGTTCGGGGTGCTTGGCGTGGTGGGCGTGGTGCTGATGCTCACGGGCTTGATCTTCTCGGCTGTGCCCAGCGGCGGCGGGACGCTGCCGATCCCCCCACGCGCGATGTGGGACCGGCTGCTGCAATCCACCCTGTGGACCATGCTCGGGCTCGGCGGCGGGATGCTGGCGGTGTTCTTCATGACCCGGTACTTCGGCGTGATCCCCGGCACGCAACGGCTGATCCTCGCGGAATCGCAGACCGCCTATCACGACGGCGACGCGGTGGTGCCGGTGTCCGGCGACGAGGCGCTGGGCGAGGGGCTTATCAAGGTCGGCGACACCGGGCGCGTGACCACGGGCCTGCGTCCCACGGGCCGCGCAGACTTTGGCGGCGGGCTGGTCGATGTGGTGGCGCAGTCCGGCTGGGTTGAGCCGGGGAAGCGGGTCACGGTGATTGAGGTCCACGGCAACCGCATCGTGGTGGATGTGGTGTAACGCGTGGCGCGGTTCACGCGCGTTCAGATGTAGTCTGCATGTTTAGCATTCACGGTCAGCGCGTGATTAGCTTTCGTCGTGTACTGGGTTACCCCGGGAAGATGCGGTAGGTTTCGGGGGTTTCGCCGGTGGCCAGGTAATAGGCCAGGCCGACGACCGACCACAGCAGGACGGCCAGAAGCTCGGCGGTGATGAGGCCGATCATGAGGGGTTTCGCGGCGTGGTAGCTGTTGGTGCCGCCTAGCCTGATGATGGAGGCCTTGATGAGCGAGGCGAGCAGGAAGCTGAACGCGAAGTGGTACGCGGGGTACGTGCCCCAGACGATGAAGATGACCGGGTGCAGGGGCCACCACGGCAGGCGCAGCCTGGCCGCGGCACAGCCGAGCACCAGCAGCGCCCCGAGCGTGACCAGCGCGATCACCCGCGGCATGGGTTGCGCCTGGCTGAGCTGGTGCAGTTCGCTGATGCCGGTGAGTTCGCCGAGCCTTCCGATGGAGTCGAGGTAGTTGACCGCGTTGGTGGTCTGGGTGATGGTGCTGCGTGGCAGGCCCCACGCCCAGCCGTTATCGGAGAGCCCGTAGTGGTGTTGCAGTGTGAGCGTGACCACGACGCCGACCAGGAGCCCGCCGACCATCGTGGGCCCAAGCGTCCACACCGATCGCGCGGGTGAGGCCTTGCCCAGCCGGTGCTTGAGTTCCAGCGCGTTGACGGCATAGGCTCCCAGCGCCTCGCGCGGGTCTGCCACCAGCACCAGCGACGCGAGCGTCAGCACCACGAGCGCCTCGATGCCGATGCCCTCGTAGCCGAGCAGCCCGGCGAGCACGATCGCGGGGACGAAGTCGGGCTGGGCGTAGAACAGGCCGGTCTCCGCGTTCACGCGTGCGAGCACCAGCCCGATCATAAGCACCGAGCCCACCAGCACCGCCGCGAGCACATACCCCACCCCGCCATACGACACGAGCAGCCACACCGACCCCCCCACCGCCAGCACGAGCCCGCGCATGGCCCAGACCGCGTAGCCGGTCACCCCCATGCCGCGCGGCAAGCCGATCGCGGCGCGCGCCACGCCGAGGTAATACCACTTGCCCAGGTACAGCACCATGAGCGTCAGGCCCAGGTACGACCCGAAGCGCATGGCCGGACCCACCGCCTCGGGGTCGAAGCGGTTGTTGGTCAGCAGGATGCCCGAGCCGGCCAACACCGCGGAGATGACGACCCACGCGATCACGGCAAAGCCCAGCGAGAAGGAGATGCGTGTGTTGACGAAGTAGCCGAACCCGATGACGGTGAAGTAGATCGTGGGGTGGAACACGCCCTGCCAGCCGTAGGCCCTCTCAGCCATCGGGAAGATGCGGAGCATGGCGCTGAAGTTCAGGTCGCGTGGGATGTCGGGGAGCTGATCAAACCAGACGTGCAGGCCGTTGATCAGGTGCAGCACCATCACCCCGCCCGCGCCGATCCAGAACACGCGCGAGCTGATGACATCGGGCCAGGCTCGGCCGGGCGTTCGCGTGACCGCTTCCTGCACGAAGCGCACCGTGGGGTAAGGCAACAGCTCGCGCTGGGACCACTGGGGATGCACGACCACGATCATCAGCAGCGTCGCCACGCCCAGCAGCACCGCCAGCCCGATCCACAGCCGCAGCGTCGGCCACCACATCGCCCAGTCCACAAGGCCGGGGTCCGGAAAGCCGCCCGGGTCGGCCGCGGGCACGAACAACGGCGAGGTCTCGACACCCACCGGCTCGCCCTCGTTGAGCAGGACACCCGCTCCGCGCGGCGCGGACTTGAACACGCCGGGCATCG
>JBGTLW010000360.1:0-3610 GCA_041743835.1 Phycisphaeraceae bacterium
CCGGGGCTCGGCCAACCGCCCGGATCGGCCGCGGGCACGAACAGCGGCGAGGTCTCGACACCCACAGGCTCGCCCTCGTTGAGCAGAACACCCGCACCCTGCGGCGCAGGCTTGAACACGCCGGGCATCGCCAGCTCAAGCGCCGCGCGGTGGGCTGTGACACGATCCATCACCGTCGCGGTGTCTGGCGGACTCGAAGCGATGAGGCGCGTGCCCGACAGCGCCTCGTTCATCTGACGCAGCGTCTCCCGCCGATCCCCCGCGGAGTAGCCACCGCCCACATCGGGTGCGTCTAGCCGACGCAGGAGCTCTGGCCGCAACCGCGCGCGGATCGCCACGATGACTTCCGCGTCTGACGAGCGCAGGGTGTCCAGCAGCACCGGCCAATCGTTGACGTAGCCCTCCGCGACGTAGGGCGGCCCGCCGGGGATGTAGGCGAACACACTGGCGGATTGCCACCCGGGCTGGACCTGCCGCTGCTGCGCGGGCACCGCAACCAGGTGGGTGAAGATGCGCAGCATGTTGGAGCCCGGCCAGGCGCAGACGATCAGCCCCAGCGCGAGCACCGTGGCGATCTCCCCCGCGGAGAACATCCACCGCTCCCCCACCAGCTTGAGCAACGGGTTGCCCACCAACAGCAGCAGCAGCACCAGGCCAAAGACGATGGGCGGCAGGTGGTTGCCGGTGATGAAGGTCTGGCGGATGATCTGGTCGTTGAAGTGCGTGGTGGAGACGATGAGCAGCCCAAACACCACGCCGAGCATGACAGATCGGATCGACATGAATCAGCTACTCCGGGTCAGTCTCACTAAGCGAGCCAGGGGTTGGCCGGGCAGCTTATCCGATTTCGGGTGCAGGTTGGTTGATGGTAAGAAAGCCGTGGCCTATAAAAAGACAAAAAGGAATACATATAACCGCGAAGGCACAAAGGTCACGAAGGAAAGCGGGCATGTAAGACTAGACAATGTCTTGACTTAGCGTCCTTCGTGTTTTTGTGGTTCAACCTGTATTGGCTGGTCTTGCGGCTTCTAATCGAGTTTGACGCGGAGGCGGTCGAGGAGGTCGTCGAACTGTTGCAGGCTGTAGAACTCGAGGGTGAGGGTGCCCGCCCCCTTCTTTCGCCCGGGCCGAATGGCGACGCGGGTGCCGAGCTGCTCAGCGACCTGACGCTCGATGTCCTGCATGTGGGCGTTGCGGGTCACTGCTTTGCCGGGCTTCGCGCTGGACTTATCGGACGCGTTGAATTGGCGAACCATCGCCTCGACCTGACGCACCGACAGGCCCTGCTTCACCGCCTGACGGGCCACATCAGCCTGACTCGCCCCATCCGCAAGGCCCGCGATGGCGCGGGCCTGACCCATCGACAACAACCCATCGGCCACAAGTTGACGCACGGAGTCCGATAAAGTCAGCAATCGCAACAAGTTAGATATTGATGCGCGGTCCATCCCCAGTTGTTGGCCGACCTGTTCGTGGTTGAGGTCGAACTTCTGGACAAGCTGCTGGATCGCGTGGGCCTTCTCGATCGGGTTGAGGTCTTCCCGCTGGATATTCTCGATCAGTGCCCACTCCGCGATCTGACGGTCATCCAAGTCGTGAATCAGAGCAGGAATCGTGGTAAGCCCAGCCAACTGCGCAGCCCGCCAACGACGCTCCCCAGCCACCAACTCAAACCCCCCCCCGGAAGTTTCCCCCGCGCCCCTGGAACCCCCGGAACTACCCCCGGAACTACCCCCGGATCTTCCCCCGGAACTACCCCCGGTAACGTCGGAACCCCTGGGGGAGCTTCCGGGGGGTGTTGGGCGGACGATGATGGGTTGCATCAGGCCTTCGGTTCGGATCGAGTCAGCCAGGCCTTGGATGGCTGCTTGGTCGAACTTTTGCCGGGGCTGGCTGCGGTTGGGCGTGATGGCTGCGATGGGCAGGTGATGCAGCCCATGCGATGGCAGGGCGGCGTCCGCGGCTTGACCCGGAACGTCACGTTCGCTTGTGTGGTGGGTCGCGGGAGCATCGGGTGCGGGTTCGGCCGGGGCAGGCCCGGCTGAGGCTTCAGCGCTCGCATTGCCGGCCGGAGGCTGCACCGCGACCGGCGCAGACATGAGGCTGCTTAACCCCCTACCCAGCCGTGATGCGCGCTTTTTGGGTTCATCGGTGGATTTTTGTTGAGCCAAGGCGACCTCCGTGTCGGGGTGAGGAAAGGGGGTGTTGGCCGTAGTGTAACAACCGACCGCGTGGCCGCCAAGCTGTTCCACGTGGAACATGTGCATTGCAAGGGGGCTTGTGTGATCGCAAAGCAACCAGATGATTAAAACGCGGAGGCGCGGAGATGCGGAGACGCTGAGGAAGGAACGCGTAGCAAGTCAACATGCTGCTTGACTTGATCCCCTTGGTGGCCTTGGTGTCTTTGTGGTTCACGTTCCGACCGAGTTTCCGGTGTAGGTAGATATCGTTTCCGCATGTTCCACGTGGAACATGCTTCTCGCTGTCGGCAGGGGGGTGTAAACCTTATGCACGATGTTAAGTCCGATAATCCATAGTGTTTCCTGCAAAAATCCACTGAAAGGGGGCTACCGTGTTCAAGAGGGGGGGTGTCCTGGCCCGATAGGGATAACAGCAGTGTTGCACCATGATGTCATCCAACCCCGATCCCCATCACGTGGAAGACCTATTGGCCCGGCTGGACGGGCTGGAATCCCAGCTTGAACAGCTCCGCCAGCAGCTCACCCGGTCCCACCGCCTGGCGACCATGGGCACGCTCGCAGCCACGATCGTGCACGAGTACAACAACCTGCTCACACCGATCCTCAGCTACGCCCAGCTAGCCCTCGCTCAGCCGGACGATGCCGCGCTGACCCGCAAGGCCCTGGAAAAGGCGATGGCGGGGACCCAGCACGCCGCGGCGATGTCCCAGTCCCTGCTCGCCTTTGTCCGCGATGATGCCGTGGCCGCAGAGCACTCCCAGCCATCCCAGCCCGGCCAACCGCGGCAGCCCTCCAACCCCACAATCGGCACATCGCGAACAGTGTTCACATCGGCCTCAACAGAGCCAATGAGCGATGTTCAGCCTGCCTCGGAAAATCGGCAGCCTAATCAGACTAACGTGTCGCAAGCGTTGCAGGCAGCGGTGGGGTGTTTGGTGCGCGATCCAGCCAAGGATGGGATCGCGTTGACCATCGACGTTGGCAACACAGCCGTGGCCATGCGGGCCGGATGCTTGCAACAAATCCTTGTCAACCTGCTGCTTAACGCGCGTAAAGCCCTGCTCACCGGCAGTCAACGGCGGGGGGCGACCATCGCCATCCGTGCCCGGCAGAACGCCGGCCGAGTCCACCTCACCGTCACGGACAACGGCCCGGGCATCCCCAACCACCTCCTCGACACCCTCTTCGACGCCTTCGCCACCGCGCCCACCAGCCCAAACCCCGCGACCGACCATCACCACGCAGACCCACAAGACCCCGCAGCCGAGCCCCACACCGCGGGCACCGGCCTGGGCCTGTCGCTCTGCCGGGCCCTGGTCGCTCGGGCTGGCGGAACCATCACCGCCAGCAACCGCCAAGCCCCCGACACCGGCGCCCACTTCGAGCTCAACCTCCCAGCCGCAGCCGCC
>JBGTLW010000361.1:0-7245 GCA_041743835.1 Phycisphaeraceae bacterium
GGCTGTGGCGCTGGGGTTGGACAGCGTGACGCTGTTGACGATGCGCACCTGCGTCACCATCACCGAGCCGGTGTCAGATTGTGTGTCCATCAGCAGCCACCCCCCCGGCAGCGCGAGCGCCACGATGAGTAACGCAAGCCACCACGGCAACAACACGAACCGCCGCGCTGCCGGGGGTGCGGCTGCCGGGGGTGCGGGATTGTCTGTGATCGGATCGCTCATGGGGTTTTTCTGCCGGGACTTCTGAATAACCTCAAAACGGTTTGAACCGCCAAGACGCCGAGAGCGCCAAGTCAAAATCGGTATTGATTTTATGAAAAATGTCTTCCTTGGCGATCTCCGCGTCTTGGCGGTTATTCAGAAATCTCTGCCGGGTAATTTAACACACGGGCTGCGGGGGCATGGCCTGCTTGGAAGGGCCCGGCGGCTCTAGCTTCACGAAAAGCCCGGCCGACAGCGACAGCAGCACCGCGATGCAGAACAGGATCGTGCCGATGCGCACCTCGACGCTGGCGATGCCCTCGAACTTCACCAGCACGATGAGGATCGCCAGCACCAGCACATCCAGCAGCGAGTACTTGCCGGTGAACGCCGCGATCTGATGCAGCCGATGACGCAGGTCCGCAGACGCCGGGATGATTCGGCTTGTCGCCACGAGGATCATGCTCAGCTTCATCACGGGGAACACCACAGAAAACGCGAAGATCACCGCCGCGATCAGCGTGTGCCCCGTGTGGTATAGCTCCGCGATGCCTTCCAGCAGCGAGACGGTGCGTTCATCGCCAAGCGCTGTCATCGTCATGAAGGGCTTGATGAACGCGACCAGCAGCACGCTCAGTGCAGTCAGCGCCAGCAACGACGCGACGGTGTTAGACCGCCGGAGCATCGGCCGGGGCGACGTGCCGCAGTACGGGCAGCCCGCGAGCACCGGCGTGCTATTCCCCAGTGTGTACGCCCGCCCGCAGCGTCGGCAAGTGACGGTCCGGTCCATCGGCATAGGTTAGCGTGATCCATGGTGCGACAGTATCACTGGTAGCTTCCGTGACAACTTCCGGGGCAGCTTCTGTGGCAGCTTCCGGGGCAACTTCCGGGGGGGCTACAATTCTGCACTATGAAAAAGCTCATCATCCTGCCGATTCTGTTGGCGGCTGCGGCGCTCCTGTATCCGGCCTTGGCGCAGGACCGGGCCAGCGACGAGCGCGGCCTGCTCGATACCCTTGCCCGCGAATGGGCGGACGACCCGGTGTGGTTTGATGGCAAGGCGGAGATCGCCGAGTACGAGGCCACCCGCACGATCTACGGCCGGGAGCGCCGCTTCACCGCCAAGTTCATGACCAACAAGGAGCACGCGGACCCCGTGACCAGGACCAAGGCCACAGGCAGCGATGGCCGGGCTGTGTTCAAGTTCCACGCCCGCGAAGATGTCCCCACAGGGAAATACACCTACCACTACTCGACGATGGTGTACGTCGGCGTGGACAACTTCAAGAGTCTGAAGATCGACATGGGCTCGCAGGAGGATTGTGGCTCGACGTTCAAGCAGGTGGTGAACCACGCGGGTGTGCTGAGTTGGCACCAGTTCAGCTACTTCCCCGGCGAGGGTCACCGCTCGGGCGAGGCCGCGCCGCCGGGCGACCTGATCTTCCACGATGCGTTGCCGCTGGTGCTGCGTGGGCTGCCTTTCGACAAGCTTGAAGCGGGCGGGGAGGTCCACTTCTCGCTGCTGCCGGACCAGACGACGACCAAGTGGGGCCCGGCCGAGCCTGTGCGCGCCTCGCTGCGTTATGCGGGTGAGGAGGAGTTGGTCCTGCCGTATGGCAAGGTCAAGGCCCACCGCGTCGCGTTTGGGCCTGAGCCGGTGTCCGTGGCTTGGTTCGCGTCCGACCCGGCGTTACGGCACATCATGGTGCAGTACGAGGGGGCCGACGGCACGAGTTATCGGCTCAAGCGCCTCACGCGCGAGGCTTATTGGGTAGAGTAACCCGATGGATCGCCGATCAGGTTTGGCAGGGATGCTCGCACTTATCGACCACACCCATACCGGTTTACCCCGAACCACGCCTACGCTGTCGGCCAGGCCGGCCGCCGGGCTGCGCCCACTTGCACGCTGGGCGGGTGTCGTGGCGGTGTGTGTCACGTGGCTTGTGCTTGCGGTGCCCGCGCTTGCGCAGGACGCCGACGACCGCATCCGCGACCTGCTGCGCAACTCGGACCTTGGCCCGACAAAAGTATCGGTGGCGGTCATGGATGTGGACAGCGGGCGCTGGCTTGTCGAGCGCGAGGCCGACGAGCCCCGCGTCCCCGCCAGCAACATGAAGCTGATTACCACCGCCGCGGCCGTGGAGTTGCTCGGGCCGCGCTTCACATTCACCACCGAGTTGCAGATGGTGCCCGCCGCGGATTTCCACGGCTCTGACTACGACCCCGCCAAAGGCCACGGCCCGGCGCTCGTCGTCATCGGCTCGGGCGATCCGGGTCTGGGCGACCCCAAGCTGTTGCGCGAGCACCTGGGCATCGATGCCGAGGCGCTGCTCGAAATCTGGGTGGACAAGATCGTCGAGACCGGCCAGAAGCGGTTCGACGCCATCGTCATCGACGACCGCGTGTTCGATCAGCAGTTCATCCACCCCGGCTGGCCTCAGGACCAGCTCATCAATTGGTACTGCGCCCCGGTCGCGGGGATCAACTTCCACGACAACTGCCTGGACATCCTGCCCAAGCCCGCCGCGACACGTGGCCTCGCGCCGGAGGTCAGCATCTACCCCGCCGCCCCATTCCTCGACACCACCAACACCGCGACCACCGGCAGCGAAGACACCTTCTGGGTCAGCCGCAGGACCGGCACCAACCACCTGCGGTTCCATGGCCAGGTCCGCACCCACCGCCGCAGCCCCATCTCCGTCACGGTCAACGACCCGCCCGACCTCTTTGCCCGGCTGCTGATCCACCGCCTCGCGCGGCGGGGCGTCACGGTCGCCACGGTGCAACGCATGGACGAAGGGGCCGCCCAGTTACGCGGCCAATCGCTCCACACCATCCGCACCACCCTGCCCCCGATCCTCGAACGCACCAACCGAGACTCGATGAACCTCTTTGCCGAGGCGCTCTTCAAACGCCTCGGCCATCAGGTCACCGGGTCGCCCGGCTCGTTCGACAACGGCGCCGCTGCGGTCCGCATCTACCTCCACAACGTCCTGGGCCCACGCTCCGCGGTGGCGACCGTGGTCGATGGCTCGGGGCTGTCCAAGGACAACCGCGTCACCGCCCGCCTGCTCGTTCAGGTGCTCCAGCGCATGCACCACTCGCCGTATGTGGACACCTACCGCTCGTCCCTGGCGCACGCGGGGAAGACGGCAGAGGGCACGGCCGCGAGCTCCGGCACGCTCCACAACCGGTTCAACAAGCTGGGCAACGAGGCCTGGGTCTTCGGGAAGACCGGCTACATCAATCAGGTGTCCGCGCTCTCGGGTTACCTGGTCTTCCCCGACCCCGACGATGCCGATCGCCACAAGGTCTATGCCTTTGCCATCCTCTGCAACGGCTTCCGCCCCCCGGCCAGCAACCGCTCGATGAAAGACCTGCAAGACCAGATCGTCACCATCATCGAGCAGGCCGAGCGAAGACCAAGCGTTGTGGCGCAGTAATCACGCAATATTTCCCGGTACGCAACTCCGACGTGAGCGACGCGTCTTCGACGCGTACCGCCGCGGGGACGCGTCGGCTCTGTGAAGGGCGTGTCGCGTGCTTTTTCTTGGATGAGTATCAGTGATCGCGTAGCGACCGGCGCTGCTTGGGCTCTTGCGGCTTAATTTGCGACGCGTCTTCGACGCGTACCGTGGCGGGGTCGTTGTCAAACAGTGACGTGGGGCCGGGCGGCTGCGAGAGGTCCAGCGTCTGGACCTCGTCGTCTGCAAACAGGTCGATAACCGAGGGTTTAGCGGGCGTGGCGGTGGTGGTGGTCTGGGTTTGGGCGCGGTCGCGTGGGCTGGCCATGGCGGTGGTGAGGTCGGTGGTGACCAGGGGTGTCGGGGTGCGCGCGGGGTTGGCGTCCGCGATGGCGGAGCTCAGTGCGCTGCCGTTGATCCGGTTGTAGAGGTCCAGCGTGTCGCGTTCGGTGACCTGGCGTTGCACGCGGGCGCGGAAGATACCGGTGTTGGGGTTGTACCAGAACCCCGCCTGGGTGCTGTGGTCTGCGATGGGGTCGGGGGGATGCGTGGCGTGGTCGCCCGGCGGGGCGAGGTCGATCCACGGGCGGTCGCGGTCCAGCAGGAGGTTCACGGGCATGGCGTCCCCGAACCAGTCCGGCCGAACGATCCTTGGATACGCCGCCCGCGCGTCGCCCTCCCCCGCGAGCACACGGTGCAGCACCGCCGCCTCGTGCAGCCGCGACAGCGAGTCGTGTACGAAGCGGACCTGGTCGATCTCCGACGAGGCCTGGCGGTGGTACAGCAACACCCCGGCGAGGATGCCGACCATCATCAGACCAATCACACTGTCCACCACAAGCCGCATCAAACCTCCCGTGCCGAGCAAACAAAGGTCGGCAATGAACCCTACGATTCAATGCGCGGCCGGGGGAAGCGGCGCGTTCCAACGATCGCGCGCCGGCGCGAAGCTGTGACGGCTGTAGGGGTTGGCGGGTTTCATCAGCCCCCGCGGTAGGTGCAGACGGTCTTGCCGGTCTCCCAGACGCGCAGCTCCTCCAATGCCGCGCCGGGGCAGATCGACGCCAACGGCTCGCGGAGCATGTCCCACACCACCGCGGTGATGTGCTCGACCGAGGGGTTGAGGCCGGCGAACTGGGGCACATCCACGTTGAGGTGTTTGTGGTCCAGGTGCTGGATGGCGTGCTCATCGACCGCCGCGTCCAGGGCCGCGACATCGAGCGTGCGCCCGTCGCTGTCGATGGGCACGCGCAGGGCCACCTCGATGCGGTAGTTGTGGCCGTGGCCCGCGGGGTTGTTGCACTTGCCGAAGATTTCGCGGTTCTCCGCGTCGCTGCGGCCGGGGACGTGGAGGCGGTGCGCGGCGGAGAACTCGTACTGCTGGCGGAGGGTCACATGCTTCATGTCGTGGCTCGTGATCGTCAGGCTGTGGCGGGGCGTCAGCGCGAGGGTCACACACGCGACCGTCTGGCCAAGCGGGGGGCTGATCGCTTCAAGCACGCCCCGCAGCAGCGACCCCATCGGGACCAGGGCATCGCACGGCGAATCGCGGAGGTGCTGGCGGATCACCGGCAGCGCGTGGTCACGCACCGCCCGGTCGATGTGCTTGATGTTGATGAAGTACCCGGTGTCTGCCTCCGCTTCGCCCCGGCAGGTGACCTCCAGCTCGTAGTACCGGCTCAGCCCGCGCGGCGGGGGCCAGGCGCTGTAGGTGTTGTGACGCGGCGCGGGGTGGTGCGGCGACTCGGCCGGGCCGGCGTCGTTGAGGGTGAATCGCACGGCTCGGCTCAGTTCCAGCACGAGCGGATTATAGCCCAGCCCAAGCGGCGGGCGCGTCCATCGGGTACGCTGGATTTGTGAGTCAACCCCCTCCAATCAGACTGGCCTGCCACGCCGACCGCCGCGGGATCAGCACCGTCGCGGTGGTCGCGGCCGTGGTGGTGGTTGTGGTGGCGTGTCTGCTGGCGGTGATGCTGACCGCCGACCGCAACCCCCCGCCGATGGACCTTGAGGCTGCGCAGGCGCGTGTCGAGGAGCTGGGGCAGATGCTCACCCAGGCCATCGAGAACAACCGCGACACCTCCGCGCTGCTGGAGACTTCGAGCAGGCTGGTCCGCGAGCTGCCGGACTTTGCCCCGGCCCACGTGGTCCACGGCCAGTTGCTGATGCACAACGGCCAGCTCGAACCCGCCGCCGCCGCGCTCCGCGAGTCGCTGCGGTTGTCACCGGACAACGCGCAGGCCCACAGTCTGCTGGGTTCGGTGTTCATTAAGCTCAACGACCTGCCCGCCGCACGGTCTAACTTCGACCTTGCGATCAGCCTCAACAAGACCAACCCCGAGTACCGCGTGAAGCTGGCCGACGCGCTGGTCAAGCAGGGCGACGACGCGGCCGCGGAAGCCGCCGCGCTCGATGCGCTGCGCCTCAACAGCGAGTACCACCCCGCCTACGCGCTGCTCTCGCAGGTGTACGAGAACAGGCAGCAGCTGGACATGGCCCAGCAGCAGATGGCCAAAGCGATTGCGGCATTGCCCGGTGAGCAGGAGGCGACGCGCGTGCAGTACGTCCGCCGCCGCGCCGCGATGCTCCGCCGCGCCAATCGGCCGGAGGAAGCGCTGGACGTGCTCAACGCGCTGCCCCGCGAGCAGCTCTACACGATGGAGGTCGGCGAGGATTTGGCGCGGACGTATGGCATGTTGTCCCAGCCGTTGGCGATGGGTCTTTTTTACGACACGCTGTCGGGCATGGAGCCGACGAACCCCGAGCCCGCTGCGCTGGCCGCGGCGTGGTACCTGTGGGCGGGGGAGGTGGAGCTGGCGCGTGGCATGGTGGCCGAGCTCCAGCGCATCAGCCCGCGTCACCCGGAGTTGCCCGAGCTACTCAAGCAGCTTCGGCCGTGAAGTTGCTGGCTAGCCGCGTGATGTGCTCACACGTGGCTGTCACGCGACGGTGAATTGTGCTGTGACTGTGGCACCCGCGCCAAGCGCCCGGCCGCGCGGCCGGGGGCTGCAACCGCCCACGGTCGCCGTGAAGCTGCCCGGCTCGATCACACGCGAGCCATCATCCGTCACCAGCTCCATCATCGAAGGCGTCACGTCGAACGTCACCTGAGCAGACGCGCCTGCCGCGAGTGACACCTTCTGCGTGGCCTTGAGCGCGTGGCGCGGTGTCGCGGTGCTGGCTTTGTCATCGGTCATGTAGAGCTGCACCACCTCATCACCCGCGATCGACCCGGTGTTCGTCACCGTCACCGTCGCGCGCAGCGTGTCGCCCGCCGCGATCTTCTGCGTGGCGAGCTTCAGCTCGCTGTAGGTGAAGGTGGTGTACGACAGCCCGAAGCCGAACGGCAGGAAGGGCTCATCGGTCATGTAGCGGTAGGTGCGCCCGGCCGTGGCGATCGCGTAGTCCTCGTAAGGCGGGAGCTGCGCGAGGCTCTTGGGGAAGGTCATCGGCAGCCTGCCCGACGGGTTGGCGTGACCAAACAGCACGTCGGCGACGGCCCGGCCGCCCTGCTCGCCGGGGTACCCCATCCACACCACCGCATCGACCATGTCGAACACCTCCTCGAACGCCATCGCCG
>JBGTLW010000362.1:0-7876 GCA_041743835.1 Phycisphaeraceae bacterium
CCGTCTCAGCCGCGCTCGCCCTGCTCACGCTCTGCGAGTTGCCGGTCGGCGGGGAGCGCAGCGCCCTGCGCGACGAGCTGGGCCAGAGCCTGGTCCGCAGGCAGCAGGACGATGGCCTGTTCTTTCAGAACCGCAAGGATGTGCCCACACCCGTCAATGCCGCGAGCAACATGCTCATCTCCGCTGCGCTCGCCGCGCTCCACCGCCAGAACCGCGAGCCCGTCCTGCTTGAAGCCGCGCTCAAGGCTGTCAAAGCCAACTGGCCGGCCCTGGCGCAGAACCCGGATGTCGCGGCCCTGCCCTGGCTGGCGCTGACGCACGACCGCCTGCTCCTAACCGAACCCGACCCCGCCATCCTCGCGCAGGCCAAGACCCTGGGCGAATTCATCGACAAGCTCAACGACCAGCAGATCCTGGGCCGACCGATCCTTGGCCCAAACGATGTCACCGGCGGGTTCGAGCTCACGCGCGGGCCACACGGCAGCCCGCCCTCTCCAGACTGGCGCTCCGGGCAGGTGCTCCTGCTGCTCGCGCTGGCTACCCGGCAGGAGGCGATCCGGGGCGAACGCAACGTCGGCGGGTGGGTCCTCACCGCGGAGCAGGCCGGGCGGTTCCTCGGCCGACTCATGCTCGACTCCACCAACGCGTACTATGCCGCGAGCCCCGACGACGCGCTGGGCGGCGTCCGCCTCAGCTTCTGGGACAACACGCTGGACATCAGCCCCAACGCCATCGCGCTCCTTGCCCTGGTCGAACTTCAGGCCACCACGCACCACCTCGGCCAAGCCGCTGCTCAATAACTGCGCATTCCACCCGTGGCCATCAAACCCACGCGCGCCAACGCAGCAGGGATCACGCATCCAACCGCCGCAAACCGCTATGCCATCGTTGCATCGCCATTGGCACACCGGTTGCAATACCACCCTGCATCAAGCCAACAAGCCGTCGGCCGCCGAAGCGAACCGACGACGGGGAGAAAGAGGCCGTGAGACGCGGGGCGTGTGAGATGGTCGATCAGGGGATTTTCGGGATTTCCGGGGGGGCCGGGGCCAACGCCGGGGGTGAAAGGGGTAACGGTTCGGACGCCATCACTGGCGGGGAGAAACATGGGGACGGCCGGGCAAGAACCTGGGACTACGCAGCCCCGGCCAAGCGAAACGCTCGGAGGGCAGAGAGACGGGGGGCAGAGCGTTGGGGATTCCGGGGGACAACCCGGGGGGAGTTCCGGGGGGGGAGTTCCGGCGGGGAGAACCTAAGGGGATAAGAGGCCGGTGCGGCTCGCATCGGCCTCTTATTATTTTTCCAGTCCCATCAACCGCCCGCCTTCATGCGATACACCGCGCTCACCACGCCCTGCGCATCGCTTGGCCGATCGGCTGACGACAACACGCGGTCGATCCACTGCACCGCATCCAACCGAGCCTCACCCAACTGCAATAACACCTCCAACGCCTCCCTGGCCACCCCCCCCCCGGAACTGCCCCCGCTCCCGGAAACGTCCCCAGTTGTGCTACCACCAGTCAGCCCCGCATCATCACCCGATGCGTCGGCAGGGTATGCACCCGCGCTCACAAACGCATCGACTTTATCCTTGAGCGTCACGACAATGGTCTCAGCGGTGCGCCTGCCCACCTCGGGCAGGGTCTGGAGCAGCTTGATGTCCTGATCCGCGATGGCCGCTGCGATCTGGGCGGGGGGCAGCGCGAGCGCCCGCAAGGCCTTGCGGTGACCGATGCCCTTGACCGTGACGAAAAGCTCGAAGAACGCCCGGTCGGCCGGGGCCAGGAACCCCGCCATGCGCGGGAACATCGTCGCCCCCTGAGCCGTGGACTCAAAGAACGTCAGCGTGTGCAGCGCCACCGCCTGCCCCTCGCGATCCATCAGCCGATATGCGGCAAAGGCGGGCAACAACACCTCAAACGTCAACCCCATCGACAAGGCAACCTGTGCCCGGCCGTTGTGGATCAACACCAGTTGTCCTTCAATCTTGCTGATCATCGCCGGATCATACCCTTGACACGCGCAAAACAACGGCCCGCATGGCGGGCCGTTGTAAGTGCTAAACATTTTCGAGGCTAATTTCCCCAGGGGGAACTTCCGGGGGGGCGGGGGGGGGTTAGTTGAGGGCTAGTTGGGGGTTGCTGCGGACCTCGGTGCCATCGGAGAGGACTTCCAGCAGCATGACGATATCGACGTTGTCGCCCTTCTGGGGCAGCGTGTCCTCATCACCATACAGATCGCTGACCAGCACATCGCCCTTGGCGACCAGGACTTGGGCAGCCTGGTCCGCGACCTCGATCACCTTGCCGGAGGCAAAGACCGTGTACAGGCCGGGCTCGGGATAGGTGATGAACGGGCTGCCGGGCGCGATCTGCTCGCTGGTGATGTGGACGACCATGACCTTGGTGGCCTTGGCTTCGGTGGTACGGACGCCAGCGACCAGCAGCGCAGCACTGGCCAAAACAACGAACGCGAGCAGGGACATCTTCAGCTTCATCGGGTAGCCTCCGAGGGCAGGCCCGCAGTGGGAACCTGCCCTTGACATGAGAAGTGTGGCCTACAGCAGGCCGCATCGATCGGCCCAATGTAGCCAGCCTTGTTGATCCCGCAAGTGAAATGTCACAAAACCTAGGGATAACCCGGCATCGCAAGGTTTATCGGCGGTTAGTCAACCGCCGCACGCCAGCTGCCCGCGATCGGCTCACCCTCACCATCCACCGTGACCTCAAGCATCACCCGCGCGTGATCGAACCGCCCGATGCCCCGCAGCACCACGGGTTGCGTGTCGTTATCGGTCAGGTTGCCATCCTCGGGGTCGCTGGCGGTCACGGTGAGCGTGCCCCTGCCAAACGGCTGGTTGTTAAGCACGCTCTGGTCGGCAAAGTCCTGCCGCCAGGAGTTGGGGTTGTTGGCGATGTGCAACAGCGCCAGGTCGATCGCGGACTGCGCAAGCAGGCGGGCCTGCACCGCGTCGCTGGTGACCGCGGCGGTCTGGGCCGCGAGCCGATTGGCGGTCAACCCCGCGACGCCGATGATGACCACCAGCATCGTCGTCGCGAGGATGGCCACGTAAGCCGAGCCGCGCTCCCGTGGCGAGTCGAAGCGCGGATGCCTGCGCGATGCCGTGGTCGGCCCAAGATGCGACACGTCACGCGCGATCATCCGCCCACCTCCCCGCGTGACCAGGCCTTGGTCTTCACCGCGCGCAGCTCCGCCGCGAGGTAGCTCCCGTGGTACACACGCACGATGATGCGCTTGACGCCGGGGTCGCCCAGCAGCACCAGCGGGTTGCCATCGAGGTTGCTGGCGGTGGCGTACTTCACCTCCACCGTGCGGCGCCAGCCGGTGTAATCGGTCAGCGACACATTGCTACGATCCTTCGGCGGGGAGTTGGACCAGCCGTCGTAGTCGTCCACATCGTCGTAGGTGCTCCGCTGGCCGGGGACATCGTTGATCTCGGTGAGCAGGAGGGTGTAGCCCTCGGGTTCTTCGTATTCCTGTGCGAGTATCTCAGCCATGAGGTCCTGCGCCAGCATCGTGCCGATGGCCTGCCGCTGGGTGATGGTTTGCGCGCGTGCCGAGGCCCCGACGGTGCGCATGGCCGCGACCAGCGCGATCCCGATCAGCCCGATGCAGATGACCGCCTCGATCATCGAGAAGCCGGGGCGTCGGCTGGTGCGCGGGCGTCGCGGCATCACGGGGCCTCCGGCATGTTGAGGAGGCTGACCGACGTGCGGACGCTGGTGCGTGCGCTGCCGCCGGTGTCGAGCGTCAGCGTCACGCGGTCCACCACATCGACCTGCCGGGGCGGGCTGTTGGGGTCTTCGACCAATGGCCGACCCCAGACGTAGGTGTATAGCGCAGAGTTGTTGGTCGCCCATGGGTTGGCGCCTGTCGCGCGGTACTGACCGAAGGCAGACAGCGAGCCGATGCTGGCTTCCGCAGCCACGCTGTTGGACACAAACTCAAGCGTGATGAAAAACTTGGTCCCCGCAGCCACGGGCTCAGCGACATTGAAGTTGACGAAATACCAGGCGTTGCTCGTCACGGCCGACTCATTGATCTGCACCGATGCGAGCTCGGTCGTGCTGGGCTTGCCATGTTCATCCGCTGTGCGGAGGACCGCGCGGAGGATGCCGGTCTTGGGGTTGGTGGTGAAGAGGTGGAACGCTGCGCGCGTCGGCCGCCAATGCGACGCGCCGCCGACGCTGGGCACAAAGCCCTCCGCCACCCGCACGCCGGTGCCGATCGACACCTTCCCGCCCAGACCCGCGCTGAAGAGGTCCTGACTGAACGCGACCACTTCGCTGGCCTCGATAGGCGGCGCGTCGGACGGCACGGTCACCTCGCGCGTGGTGAAGCCGATGACAAACCGGTCCACAGCGGGAATCACGATCTGGTCCGGGCCATCGTTGTACGTGCGGATCAGCGGGTCGCCCGGCTTCCCGCTCCAGCGATAGGCGATCTCTTCATCCACACCATCCCCATCGCGGTCTGGCACGGTGAACTCGAGCTCATCAACATCCAGGTCGTCGATCTCGATCGCGGTCTCCAGCTCCGCGGCAATCTGCTCAAGGATTCGCGACGCCGCGATGATGTGCGTGGCCGGCGCGTTGGGGGATGGGACCGCCTTGCTCGCGAGGACCACCGTGGAACCCACCGCCATCATCAGCACCGCAAGCACAGCCATGGACGCGACCAGCTCGATGAGCGTAAACCCGCGTGAGCCGCGCAGCGCCTGCCCGCTCGCCGTGTCGCGCACTGCGAAAAGCCTGCCGCGTGGGTCCCATGCGTCCTTCGGTGTCATGGCAACGTGCTCGGGGTCTTGGAGATCGACACCACGCCGGTGTCCGCAGCGACACTGACCGTCGAGTACCACCGGCCAGCACGGACGGTGACCGTGCCCGGCCGCAACGGCTTGCCGAACCCATCAAACTGCAGCGTGGAACCGTTGCCAAATACCGCAGACTCGATGGTCGCCTCGTGGTCCCGGCCGAGGGTGAAGCTGGAAAGCGTCGTGTTGCTCTGGTCTTTGATGATGCACGTATTGGAAGACGCGGCCACGAGCACGGTCACCGGCATGCTGTTGGCCCGCGCGTGCGCGCGGGCGCGCTCGAGTTCCCCGGCAAGCCGGCGTGCGGTGAGCTGGGACTGGTAGCGGAGCTTGGCCTCGGCGAAGCGGGGCATCGCGATGGCGGTGACCGTGCCGAGGATCGTGATGACAATCAACAGCTCGACGAGGCTAAACGCCCGGCGGGTACAGCGTCGCGATGCGCGTGGATCATGTCGCATGGCGTGGTCCTTAACGAAAAGGCCGCCCGCCCTGTTCGAGCGGACGGCCCTGCTTGTCTCACTGGCCTTGCATGGCAGCCTGGTTCAGGTCGCCAGCGTGCCTTCAGTAGCTGGAGTAGGCCTTGCCGTCCTGGTCGGTGGCGGCACCGGTGTTGGCGGAGATCACGCCCGTGGTTTCGTTGTAGATCCAGCCGTCGGTCGCATCGGCGGCGGCCGAGGTGGCGACACCGGTCGCGCCCTTGTTCGGGCCAACGGGCACCGCGGGGATCGCCGCCAGGTACGGGCCATAGATCACACCCGTGGCGGTGTTCGGTGTGGTCGCGGCATTCGCGCCGTCGCTGTCGGTGTACTTAAGCATCTGGTCGGAGAAGTTCGCCACCGTCGGGAACTTGCCGTCGTGCTCGGCCCGGTACAACTCGATCGCACCACGCAGGACCTGCATGTCGGCCTTGAGAGCCGCAGAGCCCGCATTGTTCGCGCCTCGGGTCATACGGGGGATCGCGATCGCGCCGATCACACCGATGATCACAATCACAATTACCAACTCAATCAAGCTGAAGCCACGGGACTGATTCTTGGGGCAAACGTTCATGGATCTTCCTTCCGTTAGGGCCAGTGAAACTCGCCGGGCACAATTACCCTGAGTGTTCTATCCGTCTATCGACCTGAAAAACCACCGACTTAACAACCCCGCCAGCAGAATCGCTAAAGACATCCCTGTCCACACACCTACCGCCCGGAACCGGCCCGGTTCTGCGTGCTTATAAGACCTAGCTTCACTTCATGGCCGTCGCGCTCGAGGTAAACCGAATCAGGCTCAATGCGGGTCACGGTGTGCTTGTCGTACACGTTGCCCACACGCAGCGTCGTGCCGTTGATCAACGCCACCCACTCGCCATGCACCGACATCACCGCGTCCAACTGATGCCGCTCGGCAAAGGGCTTGGCCTGCTCCTGGCGTTGCTCGGGGTCCGGCGACCTGCCCCACTCGCCGCGCGGCACGAAAGCGTCCACCATGCCCTGGACCGCAAGGGCTTCATCCTGCGCCAGCAACCGGAGGCGGTCGGATAACTCCCCGTGCGCAGTGAAGCGACCCACCGACAGGTCGGCCGCATCGTTCAGTGCCGCCGCTGTGGGCGAAGCCGGCTTCGGCAAAGCTGTGTCCTGCGCCGGGGCAAGCGCAGCAGCCGCGCTCGCGGGCCCGGGCCCCGATGCAGCGGACGACAACACAAAGCGATCGACGCACACAGCCCCGATGCCAAACGCGACCACCGCTCCAAGAATCTTCTGTTGTTTCGTCAAGGCCATCATTCCCTCCTATCTCACCACTGTCACTTCCCCGGCCCCGCCGAGGCCGTGGTGGTCTGCCGCGCGCCGGGGGCCGCGTACCACAGCAGCGTGAACTTGAAATCCGCGTCGCCATCCACGCTGTTCATCCGCCGCTCCACATCCACCATCGCCACACCCATGTCGGCAAACGCCTCATGAGCCCCGTGCAGGAAGGCGGCACATTCCTTGAACGTGCCAGACCCCGCGAGGTGCAACGGCACCACCTCAAACCGCGAGCCGGCGACCGGCTCGCCCGGCTTCACGACACTCAGCTCCAGCCCGCACGCCGCCGCGAGCTCCGACACCTCAGACAACCGCTGGTTGATCCGCGCGACAGGCTCAAGCCGCAGCGGGCTGGCCCACTCCTCGTGCTGCACCTGGCCGAGCCGACGCTCGAGCTGCACCACACGGTTGCGCAGCTCGTCGGCCTGCTTCTGCTGGATAAAAATCGCCGCGTCCTGCGCCCGGGCCGTCGTGCGTGACTCGATCGCCGGGCCGATCCCAAACAACCACGCCGCCGCCAGCACCGCCAAGAGGCATGTGCCGCCCACCACATGGACGTGCATCGCCGTCATCGCCCCGCCGGTGTGTTTGCCAGTATCACTCATGACGCGCCTCCCCGCTTGGCCCGGCCGTCGCAAGGTAACAACGCACCTCGAACGCAATCGCGTAGCCATCACCAAAGGGCACCGGCTCACGACGCGTGCTGTGCAGCCGGACCGAGTGGAACAGCCCCGTCTGCTCCAGCCGAAGCACGTATGACGACACCGCGCGCTGGTCCTGTGCAAAGCCCGTGGACGTGATCTCAAAGCCCGGTGGGAGAGCCGCGCCCTGAACCGAGGTATCCGACACGCGCGTCGTCGTGGCCGCGCCGCTTTCCAGACGGATCGACTCGAACCGGCAGGACTTGAGCACCACCTGCTCGTCGAGCGTGCGGGCTAGGAGCGCCAGCAGGATGGCGTAGTCGGGTTGGTTGGTCACCGCGCGGTTGGCATCCACGCGTCGCTGCGCAGCCTGGAGCTCCGCCTCCAAGCGGTTCATCTGCTTCTGGGTGTCTTCCACACGCCGCGTCGCGGCCTCCAGGCTTGCCGCGAGCACAGCGGGGTCGGCCGCCCACCGGGTCTGGAAGAACACCAGGCAACCAGCCAGCAGCACCGCCAGCACGACCCCGCCACGCACCCACCAGCCAATGGCCGCGGTCCGCTGACGCGCCACGATTCGGTAGCTCGGGATCAGATTGATGGGCTTGCTCATG
>JBGTLW010000363.1:0-3168 GCA_041743835.1 Phycisphaeraceae bacterium
GCAAGGCACGGCCACCACGGTCAACGCGCCGTTCCGGGACAGCGACGCGGTGTGGCTGATCAACAGCCGCTGGCCGGGCTGCGGCAAGCTCGAGGCCGGGGCGGTCAAGCAGCTAAGCCTCAGCCAGGCCATCGTGCAGGCCGATGGCCAGCTCGTCGCGGCCCACCTCTCCGCAGCCGACGCCCAGGCCATCATTGACGCCGGCTTTGTTGTCGCACAGATAGCAGCCACGCAAACCCTCCAAGGCAACGTGCTGCTCGCCCGGCCGTGGCACCTGCTCGATCAGCTCGAAGCTACGCTGAAGCACGACCTCGCTTCCATCACCACGCGCATCGCGCCGGACGCGACGGTTCACCCGACGGCGGTGCTGGATGAAAGTAAAGGCCCGGTGGTGATCGCGTCGGGCGCGGTGGTCGGTGCGCTCGCGGTGCTTGAAGGGCCGTGCTTCGTGGGCCGAAATACCCTCGTGCAGCCGCAAGCCTTTCTGCGTGGGCACACGGTCGTCGGCTCGCACTGCAAAGTTGCTGGGGAGGTCAGCTTCAGCATCATCGACAGCTACACCAACAAGGCCCACGCCGGGTACCTCGGCCAGGGGCTGGTCGGCCGATGGGTCAACCTCGGGGCGGACACTACCGCGTCGAACCTCAAAAACACCTACGGCCCGGTGCGCATGCAGCTCTCCCCCGGCACCGACGCGCAGGACACCGGCCGGACGTTCTGTGGCCCGGTCATCGGCGACTACGTCCGCACCGCGATCGGCACGCGGATCGCCACCGGCAGCGTGATCGACACCGCGACCATGTTTGCCGCGTCACGATTCACGCCACGCTACACCGCCCCCGCGCGGTTCATCACCGATGCGGGCGACCAGCCCTACGCCCCCGACGCGCTCATCGCCACCGCACGCGCGATGATGGCCAGGCGAAACCAACAGCTCAGCCCAGCCACCGAATCCGCGTTGCGTCGCCTGGCTGCGGTGTAACACGGGGTCGCCTTTCGCGCGGTGCGGGCGCTACAATGCCCCGAGCACCCCCGGATCACCCCGGACCACCCCGGACCACCCCCGGACCACCCCCGGATCACCCCGGAGTGCGAAACACGCGGACACTTTTTATTTAGGAGTTTCATGATGAATCGACGCGAGATGATGGGCTGGGCTGGCGCCGCTGGCGCGGGCTGGATGATGGCAAGCGCGGGTGCGCGGGCTGAGGAAATGCTGGCCCCCGGCACGCAGGCTGGACGCACCGGCCACCCGGACGGTTACAACCCGCTGGCGTCGGGCTTTGACTTGACCTCGGGAAAGTATGTGCTGCCGGCGTTGCCTTACGATTACGATGCGCTTGAGCCGAGCATCGATGAGCAGACGATGCGGCTGCACCACGGCAAGCACCACGCGGGTTATGTGAACAACCTGAACAAGGCGCTTGCGTCGCTGGCCGCTGCGCGCACGGCCGGCGACTTTGGCGCGGTGCAGGCGCTGTCGCGGGCGGTGGCGTTCAACGGCGGCGGGCACACGCTGCACACGCTGTTCTGGACCAACCTCGCCCCCGCCAACGCGGGCGGCGGCGGTGAGCCGGGTGGCGCGCTCAAGCAACAGATTGAAACCAGCTTCGGCACCATCGATGCGTTCCGCGCGCACTTCAGCGCGGCCGCGGCCGGGGTCGAGGGCGCGGGCTGGGGCATCGCGGGGCTGGACACGATGTCCGGCGGGCTGGTCATCATTCAGGGCGAGAACCAGCAAAAGCTCACCACGTGGTCCATCGTGCCCCTGCTTGTACTCGATGTGTGGGAGCACGCGTACTACCTCAAGTACCAGAACAACCGCGGCGACTACGTAAAAGCGTTCTGGGATGTGGTGAACTGGGAAGAAGTGGCGCGGCGAGCGGCGAGTCATGCGTGATGCAGTTTTGCATCGCCGCCATGGCGCCAAGAGCGCCAAGTCAAACTCCCACGAAGCCCACGGACTCCGTCCGTGGGTTCCCCCACAGGCGTTTGTTTTCAAGAAAGTTTTTCTTGGCGCTCTTGGCCGCTTGGCGGGCAACCCGCCTCGGGGACGGGTCGGCTCGGTTGGATGCAGATATAAAACAACGGCCCACCGTACTGGCTGTGGGCCGCTGTTGCGTTGCGGGGTGGGAGTGGACTGGGGAGCCGGGCGGCTCAGGCGACCAGCAGGTGGCGCTGATCGACCGAGATCAAGCGGACCAGCGCATCACGCTGCGTGTCGCTTAGCGAGTGGAACACCAGGTTGAATGTGGACCGGCGGAAGCCCCGGCTGGCGACGTGCGCGACCGTGGCATCCAGGGTCAACGCGCGGCCATCATGGATCAGCGTGAGGGTGATCCGCTCGCCCACGTTCACGCTGACCTCGCCATCGTGCTCCACCCGGACCCCCCGCATCGACAACGCCAGCACGCGGTCGTGTGGCTGGGGCGGGGCATCGAACACACGGCGGGCCTCGAAGGGGTTGCCCAGGAACGGCGAATCGCCAAACGGCGGGACGCTGTCGAAGTCCAGAGTGACGAAGGGTTCGTTGTGCACACCCAAACTATCGGGATGACAACGCGCCGACTTGACCGTGCTGCGCGCAAGAATTTTGAACGCATGTGTGGTCGGACTCTTCTTCAACGAGCCGCGACCGTCAGTGAGCGGGTGGCTTGCCCGTGCGGGCGGGAGTGTGCTTTTACAGAGCCGCCGCGTGCTCGCGTCGGACCGCCTCGGGGACGAGGCGGCTCGGATGAATCGGGGGGAACCCGCTTACTTGCGTGCGCGGCTCGTTTGGGCGCGGCGCTTTTGGCGCGGGTCTGTTTGGGTCCTACTTGCGGAGGGCTTCGCGGAGTCTGCGCATGGTGCGGATCGGGCTGCCCGGCTCGGGTTCGCCGGCGTCGGCTCGGGGCGATTGCAGCGGGTTGGTCTGGTCGGGTATGAGCAGGTGTGCCGCGATGCGCATCGCTTCGAGCCGCTGGCGGAGGTCGTCGATCTGTTCCAGGGCTACGCGGTGCGGCCGGGTGGGCTGACTGACCGAGAGGCACACGACGCGGGGCGGGTGGTCGTTGATGGCCCGGAGCACGGCCGCGATGCCGATGGCGGGCTCTGTTTCGAGGATGCGGTAGCCGTGGTCGGCCAAGACCACGGCGGCGAGCGCTGCGGGCGTGGGGTCCCGGTCGTCAT
>JBGTLW010000364.1:0-5328 GCA_041743835.1 Phycisphaeraceae bacterium
GCGATTCCGCCTGCCCGACACCGCCCTGCGCGTCGCGGGCACCGTCGTGCTGGACCTGCCCGGCAGCCTCAGCGAGGAGCAGCGGGCGCTGGCGCACTGCGAGTTGATCGTGCATCACGGCAGCGAAACGCCCACCCGCCTCGTGCTCACAGCCAAGTTCCCCACCGCGTCCTTCAACGTGCCCATCGAGGCCGACACGCTGGAGATCGAGGCGGCCGAGGGCGACTTCGGCCCGATCCTGGACCGCCTCCTCCTCCGCGACGCCGTGCTCCTGGAAGGCCCCGCCTCAACCGAGCCGGTGCCTTAACCGAGCCGCGCCCGTAAGGAAGCCGTCGCCTTCACAGAGCCGCGCACGTAAGTAAGCGGTTCCCCCCGCCATCCGAGCCGCCTCGTCCCCGAGGCGGACCGCCGCGGGGACGCGGCGGTCCTGTGAAGGCGCACAAGTGTAAGCACACTTCGTAAACCCGAGAAAAGCAACCGCTCCCTGACGGTCGCGGCTCTGTTGTTTGGCCTTATCAGAGCCGCGCACGTAAGTAAGCGGTTCCTCCCGCCATCCGGTCCGCCGCGGGGACGCGGCGGCTCTGTGAAGGTGGGCGCGGGTCGTACAAGGCCGCCGCAGCTCTGTTAAGACTTCGCAAGCGTCCCCCGCACGCGGCACGATATCATGGCGGGGTTATGAAACGCCAAGCCACACCCGCCTTCAATCCCGGCATCGAGTCGGACACCACCAGCCAGACCCCGGCCGCGGCACCCCAACCCGGCGAGTTCCTCAACCGCGAGCAGAGCTGGCTGGAGTTCAACAAGCGTGTGCTGCACGAAG
This sequence comes from Phycisphaeraceae bacterium, assembly GCA_041743835.1. Taxonomy (GTDB): domain Bacteria; phylum Planctomycetota; class Phycisphaerae; order Phycisphaerales; family Phycisphaeraceae; genus JBGTLW01. The sequence goes on from JBGTLW010000364.1 coordinate 821, forward strand.
CACTCGACGAGCGCACCCCGCTGCTCGAGCGCGTCTCCTTCCTCGCGATCTTCAACGCCAACCTCGACGAGTACTACCAGAAGCGTGTCGGCGGGCTCAAACGTCAGATCGCTGCGGGCGTGCAGACGCGCACCATCGACGGGCTGTCCGCGGGCGAGCAGATCAAGATGATCCGCGAGGCGATCCTGCCGATGCTCCGCGCACAGGCCGACTGTTACAAGAAGCAGATCAAGCCCGCCTTGGCCGAGCAGGGCATCCACCTGTTGAGCTGGGACGAGCTCAACGAAGCGCAGCGCGACAAGGCGTCACGCTACTTCCAGCGCAACCTCTTCCCCGTGCTCACGCCGCTGTCCATCGACCCCGGCCACCCGTTCCCGTTCATCTCCAACCTCAGCACGTCGCTGGGCGTGCTGCTGCGATACCCGCACGAGGCCGGCACACCCGACGATGCGCAGGGCGACGAGGCGGGCGACCGCTTCGCGCGGGTGAAGGTCCCGGCCATGCTGCCGCGCTGGGTCCCGCTGGAGACCAACGAAGCCACCGGCGCGTACCACTTCGTGAGCCTCGAAGAGATCATCCGCCAGCACCTGGACCAGCTCTTCGAGGGCATGGTCATCGAGACCGTCGAGCCGTTCCGCATCACCCGCAACGCGGACGTCGAGCGCGACGAGGACGACACCGAAGACCTGCTGGAGCTGATCGAGCAGGAGCTGCGCGACCGGCGGTTTGCACGCGTCGTCCGGCTGGAGACCGACGACAGCCCCTCGCTGCCGATCAATCAGTTCCTCATCCGCGAGCTGGACCTGCACCGCGAGGACGTGTACCAGATGCCGGGCCTGCTGGACTACACCCCGCTGTGGGCGATCCACGGGATCAACCGCCCGGACCTCAAGCAGGAGCCGTGGAACCCGATCGTCCCGCCCCGCCTCGCCGACCACGACGCGAGCATCTTCTCGGTGATCCGCCAGGGCGACGTGCTGGTCCACCACCCCTACGAGAGCTTCTCCGCCAGCGTCGAACGCTTCATCCGCAGCGCCGCGTCGGACCCCAAAGTCGTGGCGATCAAGCTGACGCTGTACCGCACGGGCGACGAGTCGCCCTTCATCCCCGACCTCATCCGGGCCGCGGAAGCCGGCAAGCAGGTCGTCGTGCTCGTCGAGCTCAAGGCCCGCTTCGACGAGCACCGCAACCTCGCGCTGGCGCAGCGGCTGGAGAAGCACGGCATCCACGTGGTGTACGGCATGGTGGGGCTCAAGACGCACACCAAGACCTCCCTGGTCGTCCGACGCGAGGCCGAGGGCATGCGCTGCTACGCCCACATCGGCACGGGCAACTACCACGCCAAGACCGCCAACCTCTACACGGACCTCGGCCTGCTCACCTGCGACCCGCGGATCACCACGGACCTCACCGAGCTGTTCCACTTCATCACCGGGCGGGCGATCAAGAAGGACTTCAAGCACCTGCTGATCGCGCCGATCAACATGCGTCGGCGGTTCGAGGCGATGCTCGACCGCGAGATCGACAACGCCGAGGCCTGGCGCAAGCGCGGCAGCGACCCCGACGACCCCAACCGCCCGCGCATCACCGCGAAGATGAACTCGCTCGAAGACATGAAGATCATCCGCCGGCTTTACGAGGCGAGCAACGCCGGGGTGAAGATCGAGCTGGTCATCCGCGGGTTCTGCGTGCTCCGCCCGGGCGTGCCGGGGATGAGCGAGAACATCAGCGTCATCAGCGTCATCGGCCGGTTCCTCGAACACTCGCGCATCTACCGCTTCCACAACAACGGGGAACCCGAGTTCTACATCGGCTCGGCCGACTGGATGTACCGCAACCTCAACAACCGCGTCGAGTGCATCACCCCGATCTACGACCCCAACCACCAGGCCCGGCTGCAAAAAATCCTCGACCTCTCGCTGCAAGACCAGCGGCAGGCGTGGGACATGCAGCCCGATGGCACCTACATCCAGCGCCGGCCCCCGGCCGACGCGGACCCACGCAGCGTCGCGGTGATCGGCACGCAAAAAGCGCTCATGAACCTGACGCGCCAGCGGGCCGCGGAAGCGGAGTGAGGCGGCACGCTGCTCGCGGTTACTCCGCGGCGGTGTCGGCCGCGAGCTCGCCGCGCTGGTAGAGCGCCTTGATGTCGGCCTGGATGTCGGAAGTGATCTTCAGCCGCGCGTGGCCCAGCGTGCCGGTGACCTCCAGCGACCGCGCCAGCACGCGGGCCTGCTCCCAGGTGAGTTCGTAGATCAGCGTCTCGTTGTCCTTGCGGGTGCTGGCGGTGGCGCCGGTGCTCGACCGCTTGTGGATGCTGCTGTAGGACGCGGGGGTCAGGGTCATCGGCTCCTCGCCGCCGAGGTCCAGGACCAGCGGCGTGGTCGCGTTGTACACACCGCCCGAGCCGGTCGTCTGGATGAACGCGGTCAGTTTCTCGGGCGGGCCCGCCTGCGTCTCACCGGGGAAAGAGTACGCCACCGAGAACCAGTGGTCCGCCCGCGACCCGTGCGTGATCGCCAGCTTCTCGGGCTTGGAGCGGACGACGGTGCGCTGCGACTTCTTGTCGAACTTCGACTCGATCAGCGCCCGCTTGGTTTCCACCGCCTCGCCGCTGACGGTGATACCCGCGAGCTGTTCGAGCTGCTGCTTCTCCGCGGCCAGGTCCTCGGACTTGCTCTCAAGCTGCTTGAGGCGGGCCTCGAGCTCCGCGACCTGCTGGCGCAGCGCCTGGTTCTCAGCGCGGAGGCGTTGGAGTTCCGCGGCGGCATCCTGCTCACCCATCGCGGGCAGGGCGAACACCAGAGCGATCAGCAGGGCGGCGTGTTTCATCATAATTTCTCGCAGGGTTCAGGGCGGCGGCGTGATGCGGGTCGGGGCTATTGACGCGGGGGCAGGTCCTGCAATCCTAACGGATCGCCGGGGACGTTGAAGCGGGAGGGCTTGATCTTTGCGCCTTCGTGGATGATGGCCGCGGGCGCGGTGAGGTCGCTGTGCCATTGGCACTTTGGGCCGAGGATGGCGGTCTTGCCGGAGATGACAAACTTGGCTTCGAGCACGCCGTCGCACTCGATCCCGCCGTGGGCCTCGACGCCCTTGGCGACCATGAGCCTGCCCTTCTTCTGGATGGTGACCTTGCCACAGGTGCGCAGCTCAACCAATCCAGCTCGGAGGCGATCGACCACGATGTCCTCGACGATCAGGGGCTTGTTGCAGCCCGGGCACGACGTGGACTGGGTGCGACCGCCGACCTCGAACCGGTGCTTGCAGTGGTAGCACTGCACCGTGCGTGGGCCGGTGTTGCGGGCCATGGGTTAGGACGTTCCTTCTGCGGACGCGCACCGCTGGGCGCGCGCATGACAGAACAGCGACCGGCGGCGGTGCATCACTGACACGCGGTGTCGCGTGGGGGGTCAGTCGGCGTGTGGGTTCAACGCCCGCCCGCCAGGTCCGCGGGTTGGCCACGCGCACCATAGCGCTTGGCTTTGGGGCATCTCACGCACAGGGTTCGACTGGCTCACGCGCATCGTGGGTCCTCGCACCGCGGGCCGATCACTTCTTGTCCTGACCACCCTGGCCCTGGGGCGCCTGCGGGGGCGTAGCCGGGCCGCCGGCCGGGGCGCTCTTCTTCGCCGCATCGGGCCCGACCGCGCACATGCCGTAGAACGACGCGCCCTCGGTCATCACCATCTTCGCCGCGGTGATGTCGCCCTTGACCACGCCGCTGCCGTTGAGCCGAACCGTATCGCTCACCGTCACGTTGCCCTCGATCCGCCCGTCGATGGCCGCGGCCCCGACCTCAACGTCGGCCTTGCACATCGCGTTCTGGCTGATCTGCAGCTCGCCCTTCCCAGCGATGCTCCCGTCGAACTTGCCGTTGATCTTCGCCACCCGGTCAAACCTCAGCTTGCCCTCGAAGTGCGAATCCGCGCCGACCACGGTCATATCACCTGTTTCTGCCATGACAATCTGCTCCCGCGCCGTAGCGGCGCATCGAATAACAAACGCGCCGCCCACCTCGGGCGCCGCAAGCTGCCAAGTTTAACCGGGTTGGGGGTTCAGATTTGGGTGCCGGGCGGGTACAATCCATCGGCCCCCGTCACTGGCCTGCGATTTCCTGCCCCCGGAGCCGCGATATGTCCAAAACCCTCTGCGTGCTGGTGCTGCTGTGCCCTGTTATTGTCGCCGCACCCTTCGCCCGGGCCTTTGAACCCAACACCCCGCCCAAGCCCCAGGCCGAGCAGCCCGCCCCGGCCCCAGCCGCCGACCCGGTGTATCTCCAGCTTGAAGCACGCATCATCATCGCACCCACCCACTTCGCCCGGCAACTGGGACTCGACCCCTCACCCGTCGAAGCGCTCCTCACCAGCGACGCCACCGTCGTCACCATGCCCAGCCTCACCGCGCAGGTCCTGCTCGATGCCGTGGCCCTGAACCCGCGTGGCCGCATCCTCAGCGCCCCGGCCGTGGTCGCGCGGGATGGCGAAGCGGTCAGCACACTGATCGCT
>JBGTLW010000365.1:0-8709 GCA_041743835.1 Phycisphaeraceae bacterium
TTTCCTTCAGTGAATGAATCGCGTCCGGACGGCTTCGGCCGGATCGGATGCGACTGAACAATCAATAATTGAAGAGTTTGATCCTGGCTCAGATTGAACGCTGGCGGCATGGCTAAAACATGCAAGTCGAGCGCGAAAGTGGAGCAATCCATGAGTAGAGCGGCGAAAGGGTGAGTAATGCGTTCCTACGTACCTCAAGGTCGGGGATAGCCAGGGGAAACTCTGGGTAATACCCGATGTGATCGAGAGATCAAAGGCTTGCCGCCTTGAGAGCGGGGAACGTCCTATCAGGTAGTTGGTGAGGTAACGGCTCACCAAGCCATTGACGGGTAGCGGGTGTGAGAGCATGGCCCGCCACATCGAAACTGAGACACTGTTCGGACTCCTACGGGAGGCTGCAGTAACGAATCTTCCGCAATGCGCGAAAGCGTGACGGAGCAATGCCGCGTGCAGGATGAAGCCCCTTGGGGTGTAAACTGCTGTCAGGGATTAGGAACACAATGACCAGTCCCAAAGGAAGAGACGACTAACTCTGTGCCAGCAGTCGCGGTAATACAGAGGTCTCGAGCGTTAGTCGGATTCATTGGGCTTAAAGCGTACGTAGGCGGGCGTGCAGGCGTCGTGTGAAAGCCCTCGGCTCAACCGGGGAATTGCACGGCGAACCGCACGTCTTGAGACGAGTAGGGGCGGTCGGAACGATAGGTGGAGTGGTGAAATGCGTTGATATCTATCGGAACGCCGAAGGTGAAGACAGGCCGCTGGGCTCGTTCTGACGCTGAGGTACGAAAGCGTGGGGAGCAAACGGGATTAGATACCCCGGTAGTCCACGCCGTAAACAATGTGCACTAGATCGAGGAGGTTCTGACACCGTTCTCGGTCGAAGTAAAAACGTTGAGTGCACCGCCTGGGGAGTACGGTCGCAAGGCTAAAACTCAAAGGAATTGACGGGGGCTCACACAAGCGGTGGAGCATGTGGCTCAATTCGAAGCAACGCGAAGAACCTTACCTGGGTTTGACATGCACGGATTAACTCCTGGAAACAGGAGCCACACCCGCAAGGGTGGAACGTGCACAGGTGCTGCATGGCTGTCGTCAGCTCGTGCTGTGAAGTGTCGGGTTAAGTCCCTTAACGAGCGAAACCCCTGTCGTTAGTTGCCAGCGAGTCATGTCGGGGACTCTAACGAGACTGCCGGTGTCAAACCGGAGGAAGGTGGGGATGACGTCAAGTCCTCATGGCCTTTATGCCCTGGGCTGCACACGTGCTACAATGCCGCCGACAAAGCGAAGCGAGACCGCAAGGTGGAGCAAATCGCAAAAACGGCGGCCCAGTTCGGATTGTGGTCTGCAACTCGACCACATGAAGTTGGAATCGCTAGTAATCGCGCATCAGCTATGGCGCGGTGAATAAGTTCCTGAGCCTTGTACACACCGCCCGTCACGTCATGGAAGCCGGTAGTGCCCGAAGTCGCCTCGACTCAGAGGTGCCTACGGCAAGATCGGTGACTGGGACGAAGTCGTAACAAGGTAGCCGTAGGGGAACCTGCGGCTGGATCACCTCCTTTCTACAGGATACAAGTAGGCTTAGTTGTCCTAAAAAGACAGTCGCCATCGGCATCGCCGATCGCGATCGGGAGAGATCCCTACTATGAAGTCAGCACAACCTCGCCCTGAAAAGCTCACGCTAATCAGGATAGCGCTACGGCAACGTAACGCCAAAGCAACCAACCCAACTGTTCACGGGCCAAAGACCCGAAACGATCAAACCCGCGATCCCTCGCGGGTTTTTTCATGCGCCAACCACGCATTAAACCCACACCCCCATACGTTGTACCCCCCATCAGACGCTGCCGCTTTAATCTGTCAACGCCTAGGCCACGACACGACCACCACGCCGCCCCGCTTCCGTCAGGCCCCGGGGCTAACCATCACGGGCGTAAAGGCAATAAGCCCATGAAGCAGGCGGCCTCCGGGCAGACCACGCGATCCACACACAGGCGACCACGACCATGAACGGCAGAAGCACCACCCTCGTCGCGGTCCTCGTGGCCATCATCCTCGGCTGGCTGGGTTACGCCCTGTTTTCGGGCGGAAACAACGTCACGATCAAAGTCATCCAGCAAACCCCCGATAGTGACGCCTACCGCTCCGCCATCGTCCTGTTCGGTTTCGACCCGGCGCTCGAGCTAACCGAGCTGCTCGTGGAACGCCTCGACGAGGCCACCGAAACCCAGCGCGGCATGGTCGTCGTCACCAGCGAAGGACCCGGCCCGGTTTGGCGGCTGATCCCCAGAGAAGAACGCGTCGCCAGCGATCCCGCCCGTGTCATCCCCTACGCCAGACGAAATTGCAGAATCAACAAAGATGTAGGCCTAGTCACCGACCGCGAGATCGGCGCCATCCATCTTGAACCTGGCGTGCGCTACCGCATCACGGTGAAGACAAAGGGTGGCCTCTCCGGGTCCACCGAGTTCGTCGCCGAGCCAAACCGCCGGGCCACGAACCGCGCGAGCTGATGTGCCGCGACCGTCGGGGCGCGGTGGTGTTGAAGCTCCGACAGAGTGAGCCGTCATTCCCGCACTGGCGCGGCTGTGCGGGGGTGTTGACCATACGATGGGCTTTTCGTTAATATGCCACCTTGGGTGATCTTGGCTTATGCCACAGTATCGCTCAGTGCCACCCCCCACACAGGGGACCAACCGGCACGACGCGGGGCGATCCATGCCCGGGACGTCGGAGCCGATCAGCCGGGCGATTCCATTTTGGGGTCGTCTGGACGTATCAAGGCATGGGCTACGATGCGGGATAGATTAAAGATGCTGACGACCGATTCGATTGTGTTCCATTGCTCGTGTTGCCCCGCCTCGCTTGGCCGCGGTGGTTTTTTCACGGCTATCGACACCCCCGGGGCTTTCGGACGACCCGAGAGCCGCAAGCCACGCCACCGCATCTTCGCCGGCCCACCCGGCCGTGCGGCGGCATGTGCCCCGGCAGATCAACCGGCTGCATCCGCCTGATCGGACCGACTCAACCCCTCCGAGTGGACACTTTGTGGCGTCCCCTCGGCCGACCCGCCGTGCCCCTCACCCGGACGCCGTTGCGCACCGCCTGCGCCCCGACGTACCGTTACAAAGGGGTGCATCCATGCTCCTGTCTTTCAGCCTCCCCATCGGACAACCCACCCTCCTCGCGGTCGATGGCATCGCCTTGGGGCTTGCGTTTGCAGGCCTGGTCGTCGGCATCATCGCCACCGTCGCCCTCAACAAGGCGATGGGCAAATCCGCCCTCGGCCAAGCCCAGAAGGACGCCAAGGACCTCCTCGCCAAGGCCAAGGCCGACGGCGAGACACTCGCCAAACAAATCGAACTCGACACCCGCAACGCCCAGGCTCAGCGGCGTGAGCAGTTCGAGAAGGAACTCGAGCAGGCCCGCCGCGAGATCGATGAAGACCGCAAACGCGTCGCCAAGCGAGAAGACACCCTCGACAAGAAGCTCGACACCCTCACCACCAAAGAAAAGTACCTCGACGGCCTAGACTCCAAGATCAAGGCCCGCGAGGAGCAGGTCGCGCTGCGAGAAGAAGAGCTCGAAGACCTGATCGCCAAGCGGCGGGTGCTGCTCGACGAGGCGGCTGAGAAGCAGAAGAACGAGCTGCTCCGCATCGCCAACATCACCGAAGACGAGGCCCGCAAGCAGGCCATACAGCGCGTCGAGCAGCAGAGCCAGCACGAGGCCGGCGTGATGATCCAGCGCGTCATGGAGCGGGCCGAGGAAGAGGCCCGGCAAAAGTCTCTGGACATCACCCTCAACGCGATCCAGCGTTACGCGTCGGAGCACACGTCCACCAACACCACCAACGCGATCCAGATCCCGTCCGACGACATGAAGGGCCGCGTCATCGGGCGCGAGGGCCGCAACATCCGCGCCTTTGAGCAGGCGACCGGGGTGGACGTGATCGTGGACGACACCCCCGGCGTGGTGGTGGTCTCCTGCTTCGACCCCGTCCGCCGGGCCATCGCTTCCGAGACGCTCCAACGCCTGCTCGAAGACGGCCGCATCCACCCCACCCGCATTGAGGAGCTGGCCGAGCAGGTCCGCAAGGAGATGGACCAGCGCCTCATCAAGTTCGGCAACGACGCGGCCATCGAAATCAACCTGCCCGGCCTGCACCCCCGCATCAACGCCACCATGGGCCGGCTCTACTACCGCACGTCCTACGGCCAGAACATCCTCCGTCACTCCATGGAGGTCGGCTATCTCTGCCAGGTCATCGCCGAGCAGCTCGGGCTGGACGGCACGCTCGCACGGCGCTGCGGCTACCTCCACGACATCGGCAAGGCGATGGACCACGAGGTCGAGGGCGGCCACCCCGCCATCGGCGCGGACTTCGCACGCAAGCACGGCGAGAACGACATCGTCCTCAACGCCATCGCCGGCCACCATAACGACATCCCGTCCATCTCGCCCTACACCCCGATCGTCATGGCCGCAGACGCCATCAGCGGCGCCCGTCCCGGCGCCCGGCGTGAGACGCTGGAGCGCTACACCAAGCGGCTGGAGCAGTTGGAGGACATCGCGCGCAGCATGAAGGGCGTGCGCGAGAGCTACGCCATCCAGGCCGGCCGCGAAATCCGCGTGATCGTCGATCCCGACAATGTGGACGACACCAACTGCCACTACATCGCCCGCGAGATCGCCAAGCGTGTCAGCGAAGAGATGACGTTCCCCGGCGAGATCAAGGTGACCGTCCTCCGCGAGATGCGTACCGTCGAATACGCGCGGTAACGGCCGTGGATCGACGCCCCAAGGCCGTGCCACCGGCGCGCACCGACGCCTATGAGTGGCTGTGCTGGCGATAGTCGCGCGGGGACTGGCCCATCACCGACTTGAACTGGCGTGAAAACTGCGCGACCCCGGCGTAGCCCCACTGATCCGCGATGGCGTACACCGGCAGATCAGTCTGGCCCAGGGCCACAGCCGCCTCTTCGATCCGACGCCGATTGAGCCACGCCCGGGGGCTCACACCGAATGCCGCGCGGAACTGCCGGCTAAAGTAGTTCGGCGACAGGCTCAGCGCCTTGGCCAGGTCGCGGGGCTCCAGACTGGCCGCACCACGCCGACGCGCAGTCTCCAACACGATGCGCCGCTGGCCCCGTGATAAGCCTTGCCCCTGCTCATCCCCGTCCGCCGCTTCAATCCGCCACAGGTCGATGCACAGCCCCGACAGCAACGCGCGCAAACGCTGCTCCTGGTGCCCCCCGCCCACCTGCACCTCTTCCGCCAGGCGATCGAGCGAGCGCTTCAAGTCACCCGCGCCGTGAAACACCCGCGGCAGCCCGGCCCACGTCAGGTGGCGCCCCGCCGTCTTGATGCTGAAATACACCTCCGCGTAACGGAACGTCCCCGACCACTGCACCGCGTGCGGCACCCCCGGTGGAACCCAGAACGCATCGCCGGGCTGGACGCCGATGTCCACCCCACCGGCCATGCCCACGCTATGCCCGTCCAACGCCAGCAGCACCCAATGCGCATCAACCTCGCGCTGCACACAACCCCAGCCGTCGTCCCGGCTCAGCGTCCCGACACACAGCGGGTGCACCGCCAGCCGGGTCTTCGTGGAAACCAACGCCGAAAGCCACGCGCCAGCACGGACCCGATGGCTGGGCCGGGGACGCGCTCGAAAATCAACAATCGGCGCAAACATATTCATCCCTCGCGCTATGGCAGAGATTCGATCAACAGCAGACAATTCTACTGGAAAACAACCACACGAGCCGGCTCCCATGTCCAACTACGCCAAGACCTGCCCCCTGAACCAGTCACAGCTCGCGCAGTATGACCAAGAGGGCTACTTCATCCAGCGCGGCATCATCGACCGTGACACCGCCATGCAGATCAAGGGTGTGATCCGCAATCACATCCTCGCGCCCGACCCCACGTCTGCCGGCGAACAGCGCGACCCGATGGACCCTATGGGGGACACGCCCGAAGCCCGGGCCGCGCGCTTCCGCAAGCTCGGCAACTTCTGTGTACAGTCGCCGCTGCTCTGGCACCACATCCACACCAACCCCGCCATCCTCGCGTTGGCCCGATACTTCCTCGGCGACGACCTGGTCCTCAAGTTCAACTCCTGCTTCCTCAAGCCCGCACGCACCGGCAGCATCACGCCGTGGCACCAGGACAACGGGCTTTGGCGCGACGGCGAGACCGAGCCGTTCAACTTCTGGATGGCCATCGACCCCGCCACCCGAGCCAACGGCTGCATGCAATTCATACCGGGCTCACACCGCGAGCCCATCATCCCCCACGTCCTGTATGAAGACTCCATCCACGGCGAAATCCCCCGCGAGAACGTCGAGGCGATGAAGGAACGCTACGGCCTGGAGCACATCGAACTCGAACCCGGCGACATCGTCTGCTGGCACAGCAGCCTCTACCACTACAGCCCCCGCAATACCTCCGATCAGAGCCGTATCGCAGTGGCCGGGGTGTATTCAACGCCAACCCTGACCGACCGCAACCCACGCTTTAAGCGGTGCCCATGGTGCATGCGAGCGGGCAATGTGTGCGAGGCCTTCCCACCCGAAGTGTACGTCGCCCCCGGCGAACCGGAACCCTTCCCGGCATTTGCGCCGGCGGGGGGGACAGGCAAGGCGTAAGCCCTCCGCGCCGCCCAGACGCAACGGCTTGCTGCAATCCGACCCCGTGCGCATCTCTGGGGATGCGCGACGGCCACGGGTGAAAACCCGTGGCCACGCGGATGACTTGCTAGATGTGCTTCACAACGACCGCCCACGCCACCCCGGACGTGTCGCTTAGCGTCGGCGGCGCACCGCCAAGCCCAGGAGGGCCAGGACACCCATGCCCAGGGCACCGGGCGTGGGGATCACCGTCGGGTCGGTCGGGGGTGTGGGTGGTGTGGGGTCGCCAATCTCGCTGAAGGCGTAGACAACTTGGACCAAGCCGAAGGCGGTGAGCCCCTGATTTCCAGCATTGCCCGCGTTACCCGCGGAGCCCCCCTTGTTGGGGTACGACAATTCAACCATGGCACAGACGAATGCGTTGAGTGCATCTGTTCCCAGGAAGCCAGCCATGCCCGTGTTGGTGAAATCAGAGCCTTCACCAAACTCATCGAGGTTGACGGAGAAATCATCGTCCCCGCTGGCCTGAATGGGGTCAAAATCAGCATCCGCGCGCAGGCCGAGCAGCGAGGACCAGCCGATCGGCGTGATGATGCCGCTGGGCCCAGCAACAAGGGACTGCAACTGACCGTACCCCCCCCCCCCCGACTGCCCCCCCCCCGGGGTCGGATTGGAACTAAATTGCGGGGCCTGATAAATGAGTACTTCCCCCTGAAACGTGATCTCAAAGTTGAAGGTGACGCTATCGAGCGTGCGGGTACCGCCCAGCGTGTCAAACTGCATGAGCGTCGGGTTAGCGGTCCCTCGATACAACCTGTTGGGCGTCACGCCAGCGATGTAGGAACCGCTGGTATCCACCTGCTGCAGGTTGATATTGAAGGTGTCGCTGAAAGATACCGATCCCGCCCTCGCGGGGCCGGTCACCAGCAACAATCCAGCCAGCGCGGTGCCCGCGCTCGATACAAACTCTGATTTCATCATTTTCTCCCTTACAAGGACATGGGTTAAGACATATTCCACTACGACAAAGCCCTAGGGTACACCGCTTCAGACAGGCTGCCAACCCAATTTTGTTAGAATTGCAACTTTTTATTCAGGGCTTGGCCAAGGCCTGCACAGCCGCGGAGGGCGAATCGACCACGGCGTAGCTCTGCATGTGCTTGGGCTTGGCAAAGCGCTGCTCGATGAAGTGGTCGAACAGGCGGAGCAGCGGGTCGTAGAAGCCGTGAGAATTGAGCAGCACCAGCGGCTTGTCGTGGAAGCCCAGCAGCCGGCCCACGATCATCTCGGAGAGTTCTTCCAGCGTGCCGAAACCGCCGGGCAGGGTGATGAAGGCGTCGGCCCTATCCTCCATGATCTGCTTGCGCTGCCGCATCGTCTGCGTCACAATCAGCTCGTCCGCATCGTGGTACGCGATCTCGATGTTCGTCATGGACTCGGGGATGACGCCCACCACGTGCCCGCCATGCGCATGGACAGCCCGGGCGACCTCACCCATCAGCCCGACCCTCCCGCCACCGAACACCAGCCCCATGCCCGCCTCGGCCATGTGTTGCCCCAGCAGCCGGGCGTGCTCGAAATAGCGCGGATCGACCTCATCGGAAGACGAACAGTACACGCAGACGGATCGCACCATGCGTCGGATGATACCCGCGGCCACACAACCGGGTGACACATAACAACCCGGATTACCCACGGCGCGCGCGTTTCCCCGCCCCCCGCGCTTTGCCACCCCCCGTTTAGCGGCGGTGCTCGCACCGCCCTCTCCCCCACCGATCCCCCACTCACCACTCGCCACCCACCACCGCACACGACACCCCATCAGCACGCCCCACCAGATTCGGGGATCATGACCGCATGGCGTCCGAGCCCGAACCATCCCAGCCCCATCGCTTCACGTTCCGCCACCGGGATCGGCTGCACGGACGCAACGCGTTTGCGGCAGTCCGCGACGCGCGCTGCCGGAAAAATGCGGGCCCACTGTCGATCCTCTCCATGCCCAACGGCCTGTCGTATTGCCGGCTGGGGCTGACGGTGTCGCGGCGTGTGGGCGGTGCGGTGCAGCGTGGCC
>JBGTLW010000366.1:0-5146 GCA_041743835.1 Phycisphaeraceae bacterium
ACCTGAGCAACCGGGTGTTCATCGACGCGGTGGAAATCGACCGGGCCTGCGTCACGAGCTGGAACAAACTCACATCCGAACGGCTGATGTCCATCACCGCAACCAAGTGGCTGACGCACGAGAATTAAATAGGATGCGTATGACCCACTACCCGCAATTTTGGTCTTTATCTGCTGCACATGTACTTACGTCCAATTGATATTTTACGGGACCAAGTGAATGCGACGGAACGATGCGGTGGGGATTCAGGCGCGCCCGCTAAGGTTTTTTGCCTCGCTATGCGCGTACTCGCACCCTGGCCAGGCGGAGCATCCCCAGAAATGACCGTAACGGCCCACCTTAATGTGCAGGGCCCCGGTGCCGCACTGCGGGCATATCTCCGCGTCGTACGCGCATCCGGCACGGTTACAGTGGAATCGGCGACCTTGCCGGATTAGGGTGCCGCCACAGAATCCGCACGGCGTCCCCTTGGCTCGACAATAGGGGAAGTTCGAGCAGCCCCAGAACAAGCCGTGTGGACCGCTTCGTCGCACTAGTCGTCCGCCGCACACTTCGCACGAAGCCGTAGCGTAGCCGGTCGTCTCGATTTGCACATACATCTCATAGCACGGCTCAGCCAACTCGGTGATAAACGGGGAAGGCGAACCCTCGTCACAGATCAAATAGGTGTTCCGACGCGCCCGTGTGAGGGCGACATAGAAGAGCCGGCGTTCCTCGGCGTGTGCGAACCCGCGGCTCTGGGTCAGCACCAATTCTAGTAGAGGGTCGTCAGCCACCTCGGAGGGGAAACCCAGCCGACCGCAGTTCACATCCAAGACCACGACGCAGTCGGCTTCAAGCCCCTTTGCCGCATGCACCGTCCGCGCTTCGATCGACACTTGCGGGAACTCCCGCGTAAGCGGCCCAGGAAGTCCCTCAATGGTGTGGCGGTAGCGCCCCAGGATCAGAACAGTCCCTCGGCCCCCGCTCAGGTCATTGCTGATCTCTTCGAGCACGGAGCGCAGCACCTCCTGCCGCTCTTCCTGCCGCTTGTGTCGGACTCGTATCGCCTTGCCTTCGCCCGCAGTGCGAGCGATCAACTGCTTGCTAAGCTGCTCAGGATTGCGAGTGATGAAATGCGCGCTGGGTTCAAGCAGGTTGGTGGGGTAGCGGAAAGCCACGTCCAGATCGGTCCGTGCGGTGGGGCCAAAGTGGGATTCGAACCGGGTCATGAGCCCAACGTCGCTGCCGGTAAAGCGGTAGATTGACTGCCAGTCGTCGCCCACCACCAGAAGGCGGCTGTCTGGCACTTGATCGAGCAGCGCCCGGATCAGGTTGGCACGTCCGGCGGCGATGTCCTGGAACTCGTCCACGATCAGGTGGCGGAAGGGGGAGCGGAACTCCCCGGCCTGTACGGCCTTGGTCGCCTCACGGATCATGTCGTCGAAGTCGATCGCGTCCTCTGTCTGCAGGTCCGTCTGATAGCGTTGCAGCACGCACTCGAAGACTGCGATGAATGCCTCTGCTCGGGTGGTTTCGGTTGACACGGCTGCTCGTTCGAGCAGAGCCTTGATCGTTGTGTCCGTTGACTTGTAGAGGTGAAGGAAGGTCTTGAGGAGTGTCACCAGCGGCCGCAGCTCGTTGGACTGCACCAGCAACATATGTAGTTCATCCGCGCTGATGGGCCGCAGCTGGACACCGTGGGCCTCGAGGGTAGACTTTAGGTCGTCGAACACCGTGGCCTCGGTGAACTGATAGCTGTAGGTCTCGATTAGTGTAGTGCCGTGTTGGGTGTGCAGCATGCGCTTCCACTGCATTTGCTCGGAGTAGGCTGCTGCACTGATGTAGGGGGCAGTGTGGCCGTTGCGGTCGATCCCGAAGTGTTCGATGTAGATATCGTGCTCGGGGAGATAGAAGTCCGGGACATACGCACGGTGCGTTGCATCCGCGGTCTCGGCGGCGCGGTAGCGGGCCTCGTACTCGTAAGCGATGCCGTTTAGCGTCATCCAGTTGGCAAGCTCCACCTCCTGCTGACTCTTGACCAACTCGCCGCGGAGCGTGCGGACCCCGTGGGCCCGGAGGTGGCGGTAGTGTTCGTCGGCGGTCTTGAATTGTGAGACTGGCGGTGAAGGACGTAGGTGGTAGGCGAAGAAGTGGATTAGCCTGCGAGTGGTGCGGGGGTCCCGCAGCAACTCATCCAAATATCGACCCAGCCGCCGATCCATCTCCCGTTCATCCTCGGCGGCTTTGCTCAGGGACGGCTTGCGACCGTGGGCTTTGCCAAGGATTGTCAGGCCCAGGCTGTGGAAGGTCCGCACCTCCAACTCGCGTCCGATGCGGTCTTGCAGCCGTTGTTGCAACTCCTCTCGCGCCTTGCGGGCGAAGGCAAGCACAAGCACATCGTCGGACTCCGCGTGGCCCGTTTGGAGCAAATAACCCACCCGGGCCACGACCACGCTGGTCTTGCCCGTGCCCGCGCCTGCGACAACCAGGTTGCGGTCCTCGTCCCGCACTACAGCCAGACGCTGCCGGTCGGTCAACGGTTGCGCTTCCACTTTGTCGAAGAAACCTGCGAATTTGGCGAGTTGTTGGCCGACATAGCGAACGTTGTAAGCATTGGCGAGGGCCGCAGGGTCTTGGCATGCCCAGCGCAGCTTAGCTAAGGTTTTCCGCATGCTGGCTGACAGGTCGAGATCCTGCGCGGCAATGTCATGGGGTAAGCCCGTGCCGTGTTCTTGCCGCCAGTGGTGGAGTCGAGACCGCGATAGGTACTGCTCACCACTGATCAAGCCATGCAGGGCAGCAGCAGCGAGTTGCAGCTTCGGCATCGCCTCGCTGATTCTGCGGTGCCGACCAGTGCGATCCATTGCATGCCGTTCCAGGAACGCGGTCGCGAATTGCTCGGCTGCATGATGACTCACGCCGGCCGCAAGCGCCACGCGTTGCCCGTTCTCTAGCGTTAGTGCCAGTCGGCGTCCGACCAGCCCGGCCCAGCTGTGCAACGACCGAACCTCTGCTAACGCGTAAGGGGTGGTCGTGGCGTCTCGTACAACCAGCACCTGATCATCAAGAATGACTTGGTCGGCTGGCGCTTGGCCGAGCAGGCGATGAAACAAGCCGGAACGGACGGTGATGACAGAGGCAACCCCGACTGACATAGAACCATTACAACCTAAGGGCTTGCATTCGGCAAGCTGGGCAAGTTAGGCAACCGTTTTTGCACCAGGACACCGCGATAATCATGCATTCGGTTCAGGCAGCATGAAGCCTGGGCGGTGCGACCAATGACAAGCTCATTTCTAGCTCAATATAAGGTGCTTTCTGAGGCGCGGGTGAATTCACTTGTGTGGCCACCGGCCTGTCGCTCAAATTTGCAGCTAAACAAATCACCTTCACAATGGCGAATAATGGTACATGCCACACACCAACTCTACGCAAGCGATGATCTTGTTCCGACTGAGCAGGGGGCTGCGCCCGAGTACTCGTGCCATCCTCGGGCTGCTGCTGCTGCACTGTCGACAGATGCAGCCAGAGCAGAGGGGCGCAAATGCGTGGGTGCCGCAGGTTGACCTGTTCCCCGGCTATGCATTCTTGATTGACATGGGCTTTCCTAGAACAGTGGTCCGCCGGGCCATCAGTGAGCTCGACCAGCGTGGGCTAATGAAGATTCACGGAAGCAATAGGCCATCTACACCGATGACATTTGGGAGTGTACTGCTAAGTCTGTAATCCCCCCTCAAATCTAACTCATTCAAAAGTAGAGGCTCCCCTTAGAATCCCCCAACCCAAGGAGCCTTTTGATGAAGATGAGCAAGTTTAGTGAGACTCAGATCGTGGCGGTCCTCCGGCAGCAGGAGGCGGGCCTCAAGGTCGCGGATATCTGCCGTGAGCACGGGATCAGCGCGGCGACGTTTTACAAGTGGCGGAGCAAGTACGGCGGGATGGACGTGTCGATGCTTAAGCGGGTGAAGGAACTCGAGGCCGAGAACGCGCGCTTGAAGAAGATGTACGCCGAGTCACAGATGGACCAGGCGATCCTGAAAGAGGCGTTATCAAAAAAATGGTAAGGCCCGGCGACCGCCGTGACGTGGCGCAGTGGGCGACCGCTGAGCGTCACGTCTCGGCGCGTCGGGCCTGTGGCCTGTGTTCGATCAGTTCGGGCTGCTACCGGTATGCGTGCCGGCGTCGGCCGGATGATGAGATCGTGAAGGTGTTGACCCGGCTGGCTGAGTCGAAGCCGCGTTGGGGGTTCGGGCTGATGTTCGACTGGACGCGGCATCGTGGCTACGACTGGAACCACAAGCGGGTGTACCGCGTGTACAAGGAGCTTGCGTTGAATCTGCGGATCAAGCCGAAGAAGCGTTTGCCTACAAGGGAATCCGTGCCGTTGGATGAGGCGCTGGAGCCCAACGATTGCTGGTCGCTGGACTTCATGAGCGACAGCCTGACGGACGGGCGTTCGTACCGGGCGCTGAACGTGATCGACGACTTTAACCGTGAAGGCTTGGCGATTGAGGTGGACCACTCGTTGCCCAGCGAGCGTGTGGTGCGGGTGCTGGAGCAGGTTGCGGAGGAGCGTGGCTACCCCCGGAAGTTGCGGTCGGACAATGGGCCGGAGTTTATTGCGCACGCGTTGGCGGCTTGGGCGAAGGAGAACGAGGTGCAATTGGCCCCGATCCAGCCTGGCAAGCCCACGCAGAACGCGTATGTGGAGCGTTACAACCGGACGTTCCGTGGCGAGGTGCTGGACGTGTATGCGTTCAGTGAGTTGGATGAGGTACGTGATGAATCGACGCGTTGGCTGTACGACTACAACCACGACCGACCGCACCTGTCACTGGACCGGCTGCCCCCGGCGGCGTATCGTGCGCGGTACGAATCGCGCGTCCGTGTGGCCGAGCCCTCCAGTCGGGGCTGCGCCCCTCCTTCCGTGCTCGGCCACACGGGGCAAGACCAACCATGAACCCTAAAAACCACTACTTCTGAATGTGCGCAGGAGAGGGGGGATTACAAGTCCTACAACACAAAGCAAGTGACCAAACAAGACAACGCATCAAGACCACCCAAGATAACAATGTCGACAAAGGTCGAGCCCATGGAGATACAAGCTATGCACGATCCGGCCGCGATTAACGACTTGGTGCCGGTGCTCAGATCGGCCCGCGGC
>JBGTLW010000367.1:0-14324 GCA_041743835.1 Phycisphaeraceae bacterium
TCCTGTCCACCCTGCGCGACCGCCTGCTGAGCCGATGCCTCGAAGCCAGCCGTTCCCGTTTGCCTCGGCTGCACCCGTATTGAATCACGGATTGCGTTGCCATGCAGCCACCGATCATCTTCATCCTCTGCGACCAGATGCCCGACCCGTTCAGATGCCCTGCGGACGACGGCGCGTCCGGATGTCCGTGTCGACCTGACGCAAACAGACATCACCACGTCGCCGGACGCGGTCGTGTTTGGCGACACCGACAACCTTCTCGGGCTCACCGTGCTTGAAGGATCGGTCGATGCCACCTTCACGCAAACGGTGACCACCACCCCGCGCTTCGACGACACGCTGACGCTCAAGCTCTACGCAGACGCGACGCCTGACCCCGGCCCCGGGTTGATGCCGGGGGTTGGTTGGGGAGCGTGTGGGGGAGGAAGATGCGGTGTGAACCGCCCGCCGCCTGTGGTTACTCGGGGAGCTTGAGGGTGGAGGCATCGACGTATTGGGGGCTTCCCGAGAGCGTCAGCGTCAGCTTGCCGTTTGCCGGCGCTGCAGATGCTTTCTCCCCGAGCATGGCGACGGTGGGGACGGGCTTCTGGGCCGTCACTTCCAGCTCGATGTCGTGCGTGGCCTTCTCGTCGGTGGTCCACGCCGCGAGCATGCGCTGGTCGCCCTTCTGGAAGAGCACCACGTAGTTGCCCTCGCCGAAGCCTTCGATCTGGCGCTGGTAGGTGTAGCCGTTGAGCGTATCGGTGATGGTTTTGAAGGCGACCAGCGCAGGGGTTGCGGTGTCGTCGCGGCGGATCAGGCCTTTATCGCCCCGGGTCGATTCGCTGCGCGACTTCCACTCGTAGTGCATGTTGAACCGCCAGCCGCACATCAACGACACGAGGTAATTCCGCACCACCGCCTCGGCCTGGAGCACCTCACGCTTGGCGTGGTCCTTCTCGTCCCAGTGATTGAACTGGACGTTGATGCCGTACTCGGTCTGGACGAGCGGGAAGCCATTCTCCGCCCCGTGCCGCTTGATCTGTTGCTGCAGGTCGTGGTGCCGCTGGATGTTCAGCTCGACGTCGTCGTTGGTGCTGGGTTCGCCGTAGGCGTGGAATGAGATCGCGTCGGTGTTCTTGAGCGTGCCCATTTCGAGGCACACCTCCAGCCAGTCGATGGTCTTCTTCCAGCCGATGTTGATCACCGCGCCGCCTCCGAGGATGACACAGTCCGGGTCGGCCTCGCGCATCTTCTTCACCGCCAGGTTCTGCATCAGCATGAAGTCCTCGGCCTGGCCTTGGATGGTTTCCTTATCGCTCCGGAAGAACTTGCTGTTGGCCTCGTTCCAGACCTCGAAGACGACCTTCCGGCCCTTGTAGTGCTTCGCCATCGCAGCGGCGTAGTTCGCGAACCCCTCGCGCGCGACCTCGGTGCTGACGTCCATCCAGTGCCGGTCCGGCTCGTAGAGCTTGTTCCCAAACGAGAGGGTGATCATCAGCCCCAGGCCCGCCTCCTCGCACTTGGCCAGGAGCTTGTCCCCGCCGCTGAAGTCGTAGACACCCTTCTCCTGCTCAACGTTGTTCCACTGCACGCCCCTGCGGATCCACCTGAAGCCGGACTCGTGGATGCGTTCGAAGTCCACATCTTCCAGCTTCTGGCCGGGGATGCACACGCCAAGCGTTTGCGGCACGGTCATAGGCGGAAACTCCCCTGCGTGAACCACCACGGCGTTTCCGAGCGTGGCGAGCACAGCTAGAGCAATGGCTTTCATGATGTTGATCCTTCTATTGAGAGTAGAGTCACGCCAGAGCCTACTTGGAAAGGAGAGCCTCGGCAACATGCCGGCATCCGCAGCGCAATCACGCGACGACACCGCCAGTGGAGCCGGGCCGATGCGAGGCTCGCTTGCGGTCCGCGTGGCTGGCTAGACCTTGTCGAGCACCCAGGCGACCGCGTAGTGCACCAGTTCGTTGCCGGACTTGAGCGAGAGCTTGACCTTGAGGTGTTCGCGGTAGGTGTCGATGGTTTTGACGCTCAGGTGCAGTTGCTCGGCGATGTCTCGTGTCTTCTTGCCTTGCCCGATCAGTTCGAGCACCTGCAACTCGCGGTCGGTGAGCGTGTCGAGTGGGGACGCGGCCGCTTCGCCGTTGTTCTGCCCGATCGCGCGGCGCATGATCCGGTTGCTGAGCCGATCGCTTACGCAGATTTGCCCTTTGAGGACGGTGCGGATCGCGTCGATGAAACGTTGGGCCGGCTCGCCCTTATTAACATAGCCCTGCGCCCCGGCTTTCATGACGCGCTCGGCGAAGATGTCCTCGTCGTGCATGGAAGCCACGACCAGACGGATCGACTCGTTGGTGTACCGGATGTCCTTGATCAGTTCGAGGCCGCTGCCCTCTCCCAGCGACAGATCGATCACCGCGAGGTCCGGGGACTTGTCCCGGATCTGCTGCAGCGCCTCGGACGCGGTCGAGGCCTCGCCGCACACCTCCAGGTCGGGCTGTTCGTTGATGAGTTCCGCGAGCCCCCGCCGGGTGAGCACGTGGTCGTCAACCAGGAAGATCGACTTGGTCTTGGTCAGGGCCGAGACGCCTTCGCGGCGTGTTGCTTTACGCGTGGTCATGTTTGTGTTCCCCTAAGCGGCCGGCGCGGCCGCGGTAAAGAGCAGCCAAGCCAACAATCCCGCGTACAGTTCAACGCTAGGCCTGATCGGTCGGGCTGTCACTCGCGGCGGGTGGGCTTCACGCATAGTCGCGGCCGATGAGTGGTCACTCACGGCCCACCATGTGCGCGGCCCTCGCCGATGCTCGAATTCATCCCGGACTTGGGCCATGGTTCTGGTGTGTGGTGCGTGCCGCGGCAACTGAGTGGGCAACGGCAGGTTTTGGGTCGATCTAGACACGCAGGCTCATCAATGCGGCATGGATTATACCTGACGATGTGTCGTCACACTATATCTCCGTGCGAGCGGCTCGTTAACTATCCGTTATCTCGTGGAACGGGGACGCGGGCATTCGACGCTCCGAATCGCTCGGGATTATCGAGGGTAACGTTAACTGCTTTGTGCCCGCAGCGGCGTCGGTAAAACCCCTATAAAGGGAGGTGCCCAGCTGATTCAGGCGAAATACTGAAGGCGGCGCGCACCCCGGGCGCAACGCAGGCAAGCTAAAAATAGGTGCGCCCGGCGATCACTTCGCGTATCGCCTCGATGATCGCGGATGGGGCGTCGTGTTTGTCCACGTAACCCAGCGCCCCCTCGTTCTTCATCAAGTCGGCGTAGGTGAACGAATCGTAGTTGGAGAAGATGATGATGTGCGTATCCAAACCCGAATCACGGATCAGCCGCAGCACCTGCACGCCAGAGCCATCGGGCAGCGACAAATCGAGCACCACGACCTCGGGTTTCGCTTGTGGGATTTTTTCAAGGGCCTCGGCTTTGCAGGCCGCGACACCACAGACCGTCAGGTCTGATTCGGCCTCTATCAAACCTCTGAGACCCTCGCGGATAGCCGGCTGGTCATCGACCACGAAGACGCGATGAGGCTCTGGGGAGTCAATCAAATGCGTGCCCTCCGCAGTATGCAGCTAACAACGGTCCCGCCGGTGGGGGGCGAGGTCACCACCAGTCGGCCCCCGATGAGATCGGCCCTGTACCTCATCGTACGGAGTCCGACCCCGTCGGCGATATAGGGTTTCTTCGGAAGCCCGACCCCGTCATCTCTGATGCTGAGGGTCAGGTACTTGTCATCCTGATGGAGGTGGACGTCCACGCGGCTGGGCTTGCCGTGGCGGATGGCGTTGCAGAGGGCTTCCTGGGCGATGCGGAACAGTTGGGTCGCGGTGTAGTGCAACTGCGGGGTCAGGGTCTCGCTGACGGTGAGCGTGCAGGTCACGCCAGAGGCTTCGCGGGTGCGATCGACAAGATGCTGCAGCGCCTCGCCCAGCCCGCCGCCATCCAACTCGAGGGGGGCCATGCCACGCGACATCATCCGCAACTGCTGGTGCGCGTGGTTGAGGTGCCCGGTCAGTTCCTGGACCTGCTTCGCCAGCGGGGAGCCTTCTTTTTCGAGGCGCATCTCCAATGTCCTGGCCATCATGCCCAGGCCGACCAACTCGCCACCGACCCCGTCGTGCAGGTCCGCAGCGAGCTTGCGGCGTTCGGCCTCGGCGGCCTGCACCATCAATGACTCCAGCTCCTTGCGCGCCAAGACGTGCCCGAGCTGGATCCCGATCTCGGCGGTCACCGCCAGCAGGTGCTTGCTTGGCCGATGCGGCTTGGTTTTGTAGCACTCGATCAGCGCGACGTTGGCATCGCGCGCCTTGACCGGGATCGAGAAGACGCTGACCACGCCATGGGGGCGCAACTGCTCGCGTAGCGCATCGGGTTTCTCGCTGCCGTCGTACACCATGCTGGGTTGGCCGCTGGCTAAGGTATCCCGCAGACGTGGGGCGTCTTCGAGTCGGACGGCATCATTCACCAGGGCCTTGCACAAGGCATCCAGCCGCCCGCCGGTACGGTCGTGGCAGATGTCGGTGGGCAGGAGCAGCGGTTGCTCTTTACACACCATGTACACGAGCCCCATGTCCCAGTCGTCGTACTCGCAGATGAGCCGGAGCGCTTCGTGCAGCGCATCCTCTTGCGTCAACGATTCGTTGGCGGCGGTGACGATGGACTTGAGCAGACGCAGTTGCCCGGTCTGCTCCTCCACCAGCGCTTCGAGTTGATTGGTCAGGGCCTTGAGCGCGCGTTCGCTCTCGCGGTGCTCGGTGACATCGTTGGCCATGGAGACCGCGATCTCGCGTCCGTCTTCGGTCTTGCCGATGCCGACCGAGCTGAAGTGCCAGATGCGCGTCCGCCCGTCGGCGGTCTGGACCTCCCACTCGCCCTGATCCACGGGCCCGGGCGCGGTCGGCATGGCGTCCTGGCACGGGGTCCTGACTCCGTTGTGACTCTTGACGGCGAGCCTGACCCAGTCGTCGATCGTCTGGATGCTTTCGGTCGGGTGGCCGGTCAGTTGCGTGATCGCCCGGCTGGCCAGAAGGACCTTGCGGTCTTCGGTGAACACGAAGGTCGGCAGCGGCGCGTTGGCCATGGCCTGCTCGAAGCGGGCCTCGCTGGCGCGCAGCCGCTCGGTCGCCCGGGTACGCTCGGACATGTCCTCGATCAGCGCGAAGTAACCGACGACCGTCTTCTCGCCCTCGGCGCCGCCCTCGAAGTGCGGCACATAGGTCACGTGCGCGATGCGCATCGGGCCGCGTGCGTAGTAAATCTCACGGACCTCGGAGACGCTCTCACCCTTCATCACCCGATCGATCATGGAGCGCACGGTTTCGAACGCCTCCCGGCCGATGACATCGGTCACATGCTTGCCGATGATGTCCTTGCGGTCGAGGCCGAACCACTGCTCGTAGGTCTGGTTGACGTATTGATAGATGAGGTCCTTGTTGCAGTAGGCGATCAGGACGGGCAGCGCATCGGCAACCAGATTGATCTGATCCTCCCGGGCCTTGCCTTTCTCGATCAGCTCCCACATCCGCGTGGCGTCGAAGACGGTGTTGGCGACCGCCTGGATCAGGTCGATATCGCTTTCCTCGAAGCGGTTGACCTCGCAGTCGTGCACGGTCATCACACCCCAGGGGCGAGTAGCCGGCCCGACCAGCACGCTCAGCCCGCTGCGCAGGCCGTGCGAATGCAGCAGCGGCGAGCCCTGAAAGCGGGACTCGTGCTCCAAGTCCATCACGAGCACGGGCGAGCCGAAGCTCAGGGTGTACCCGGCGTGGGTGGTGTTATCTGCGGAGATGCGTGTGCCGCGGATGCTGTCCGAGGGCGGCCCGGCGACGGTATGGACGCCGAGCCATTCACCCCCCGCGTCCAGCTTGATCAGCTTCACCAGCGCGCAGCCGTACACCTCCTGCACGCGCTTGCAGGCGAACTGAAGGGTTTCGTCGAGGGTCCTGGCGGTCAACGCGTGCTGGCCCACCTCCGCGATCATGGCCTGCTTGCGGGCCTTGACCTCCATGCGGTGCATCTCATGCCGCAGCCGGAAAAACTCCATGATGACGACCGGGGCGTCGGGGGGGGCTCCGGGGTCGTGGTGCGGCGTGACCCGGCGGAGGTAGCACTGCTCATTGAGGAGGATGTCCCGATCTTGAAACTCCTGGGTTTTTATCGCAAGGCGGACCTGATCGGTCAGGCCCGCGGCACCGAGGTGGTCGGCCAACGCGGTGATCGGTTTGCCGATATGCGCATCGTTCACCTCAAGCAACTCCGCGGCGGCACCATTGAAGCGACGCACATGCAAGCCCTTGTCAATCGCGACGATGGCCAGTTCCGGGCTGTGCAGCGCATCGGACAGCTTCGGGTAATGGTCCTGCTCTTCGAGCCCCGGCTTGTCATGTGGTTGGTTTGGCATCGGCGCTCAGGGGGTCAGTCCATCGCGTAACAAGGGAGCGGGGCACTTTGAAACGATCGGCCCGCCATGCTCGCCCGGCACCAGCGCCGCACCCCGCACCAAGTAAGCAGCACGGCGTGACGTGATAAGCCGACTCCGGTCCTGCGCATCCTTACACACGACAGGAAAGTCCTCGTGTGCCGCAGGATTATAAAGAAAAATGGGGCCATGCATATAGGGGAATAGAGGATGTTCTATGGCTGTGAGCCACGTCATAGTATTGAACTGCGTCATCTCGATCATGGGTGCATGGGTGCCTGACTAACTCGGGTCCACCCCGCGGCTTACATGGAGTGTCCTTATGTTACACAGCGAATCCGCAACGCCGGTCAAACCCGGCCACGCCACCGCAACACCGGCGGTCACCGTGAGGAGGGTTGAGGTTTCAGATGTGGTGGAAGCGGGCGAGGCTGGGGGACTAAGTATCGCGTGGCTCGGTGCTTGTGACCCACTGGACCCGATCCGGTATTGGCTGGCGATGGATGGGACCCGCCGCGTCGGGCGTATCTACTCCATCCGTTTTGCCGATGGGGTGGCGGCCATCCTTGGGCTGTGGGTCGAGGCGGAGCATCGGGAGGCCGCCGAGGCACGCCGCCTGCTGTTGTGCGCTGCGTATCGGGGGGTCCTCGATTCGGGAAGTGTGAAGCTGGTCGTTGAATCATCGATTACGCGTGTCCCGCCTTGGAAAACGTGGGTCCGCAGCGGTGCGCTGACGCTGCGCTGCCGTCGGCCACGCCGGTTCTGGCGCGAGTACTACGTCAACATCTACTGCGATGGGTTTCACGCCAGGTGATGATGCCGGCCTTTGCGCCATTGAGAACAGATTCAATCGCCGCGTCAGTGCAACACAACCCCGCGCATGCATGGGGAAGACCACGACAAGCGCATAAGAAAAACAATGAACTTCACAAACTTACCGCTGCGGTTACTTGACTTGTCCGTCCATCGACCTACGGTGAACCCTGCCGGCGAATGTATTCGTCGGTGCTGTATCGGCATAGTTTCGGTGCAGCGAGTCAGTGAACACCTTGATGGGAGATCGGCCATGAAACACGTTGAAAAACCACGCACTTCACCAATCACCAGAGGGCACACGCCCGTCGGGCGGTCCGCGGCACTAATCGGGTCACGCGGCGCAGCGCTGGCGTGCACCCTGTGTCTGGCGTTTGGACCAGCAACACTTGCGCAGCAGGGCGGCGCAGCGGTAGACCGCCAGCAACCCGCTCCGCAGCGTGATGCCAAGGCACAGGTTGATGGCAAGGAAAGGAGCGACCATCGTGCGTCGGCGGCGGGGCTGCATGAAGCAAGCACGTTGATCGGAAAGAGCGTGTATGACAGCACCGTCCGCGGGGAAGAGGCTGAGAGTGTTGGCACGCTCAACGACATTGTGATCGACGCACGGACCGGCGAAATCCGCTACGGCGTGCTGTCCTTTGGCGGCATCGCGGGCTTCGGCGACAAGCTCTTTGCGGTGCCCTGGAGCGCGTTCAGCTTCGTGTCCACCGGCACGGACAAGGATGACAAGCGGATCTATGCCCCCCTCAGCGAGCAGAAGCTCGAAGCGTCCGACGGGTTCGACAAGGACAACTGGCCCAACATGGCCAACCAGCAGTGGGACCAGAAGACCCAGCAACGCTGGGGCCAGGACCGCAATGCGGATGATGCCCGGCGGCAAAACAACGCCCAAGCAAACAGGCAAGACAACGTCCAACGCGACAGCGACGAGCGTGGCCTTGCGGGTCAGGCCCGCCAATCAGCGCATCTGCTCCGCGCCAGCATGTTGATGGGGTATGACGTCGTCGATAGCGATGACAAGACCGTCGGCGAGGTCACCGACCTCCTGGTGACCGACCGCAAGGGCCAGGTGATGTATGCCTTGCTGGATGTGAGCGATTACATCGATGGTGACCGGAATCTCGTGGCGGTGCCTTGGCGCGCGCTCAATACACAGGCCGGGCAGGGCGAAGATGACGAGTTCACAATCACCTTGGCTAAGGCGGACAAGCAGAAGATGCGGGCTGTGGCCTACAGCGAGGACGACAAGCCCCGCTTCACCGACAAGACCTGGGCTCGCAACACGCACAGCGCTTT
Source organism: Phycisphaeraceae bacterium (assembly GCA_041743835.1). Taxonomy (GTDB): domain Bacteria; phylum Planctomycetota; class Phycisphaerae; order Phycisphaerales; family Phycisphaeraceae; genus JBGTLW01. The sequence continues at coordinate 8,526 of JBGTLW010000367.1, forward strand.
CGGTCAGGAAGCGGACATGGCAGTGCTCGGATACATCGGTGGCTCGGATGGTAAGGCCCGCACGGACGGCTGGCACCACGAGAGCGCCTACAACCGCAGCTACGACCGCACCCAGAGCAAGGCCTTCGTGGGCACGATCAAGGATGTCGACACATTCAAGCCCGATGGGACTTCGTCTGACGGTGTGAAGCTGACGATCGAGGACTCCGAAGGCGAGTCGCATGAGCTGCACCTCGGACCCAAGGATTACATGGATGAACAGGGCTTGGAGATGAAGAAGGGCGACCGCGTCGTCGGCAGCGGGCATCAGCCCGATGGCAAGGATTACATCATCGCTGATCGGCTGACGGTCAACGGCAAGCAGCTCGAACTACGCGATGCGTCGGGCCACAGCACCTGGGACGTGAAACGCGACATGCCCAGTGACAAGTCCCGCAAGTCGGAGAACCGTGCGACCATGCAGGAATAAGTGAGCCAGCAAGAGCGGACCCACAACCGCGCCTCGGCGGCGGCATCCCACCGGATGCCCCGCCGATTTTTGGAGGCAGGCATGGCCGGGGAAACAAGCGGGCCGCCCCGCCGTCAGGTCAACGAGTGTGGATGCCATCGGCGCTAACTGATGGCTCGGCCCACACAACAAACGTCCGGCTCCACGGAGGGAGAGACTCAAGGAGCCGGATCACTGGGCGTCCGAATCTAACCTGATTCGGACGCCCTATTTCGTGGATTCGGCACCGCTGGCCATCGTGACGCCGGGCTCGACGGGTGATGACGTGGCTTGTGCGCGCAGCTGGCGGTGCCACGCCCGCTCGACTTGCGATAAGTCCCCGAAACTCGCTTCAAAGAGTCGGCGCGCTTGAGCGGAGTCAGACACGTTGAGCTCTGATTGTCGCAGCGCTGCGAGGTACGACGCGAGCTCGCGGGGATGGTGCTGATAAAGGTAGCTAAACAAGCCCCATGCTTGTGCATAGAACGCCTCCGCATTGTCCCGCGCACCGAAGCGGATGGCGGTGAGGGCTACCAACTCCGCCAGCGGTATCAGCTCGTCGGCTTTGACAACCGCCGTCAAAGCCTCCTGCCGCTGCGGATTTGCCTGGCCCGGGCCGAAGCCAGCCGCGGGGCCTTGCCACTCGAACGCGCAGGCCAGGCCCTCCGAGACCCACAGGGGGTAGGCGACACCGGGGCGTTGCAGGCCGAGTGTGAAGGCGAGTTGGTGCGCCGCCTCGTGGGTGATGAACGCGTACCGATTGTCGTAGGCTGGGCGCGTTCCCGGCTCGGCTTGTTGCGGCGCATCTGCCGTGACCTGATCGGTCGCTGCGACCAATGGCCCCGCGACCGCGACCGATCCCTCAGCCAATGCACGCTGGGCCGAATTGGTCGCCCCGCCCGGATCGCGCAGCACCACGCGATGGGTGGCCACGGAGTAATAGCCGATCCAGGGCACACGCGCAAGGCCATCGAATTGCCTCGCGTATCGCTGCATCCGGTCCGCGTCAGATAGCACGACGATTTCTAGCGTCGAAGGCGGTGTTTGCAGGCCCCACTCCGGCCCAGCGAAGGCGTCGGTGAATCGTGCGTAGGTAAAATGCGCCCAGAGCACAGGGCCGTGGCCGTCGGCTGGGGAGCCCGGCTCGACCAAGGCCGCATAGATGCCATGCCGGTGGCCCGCTTCAAGCCGGACCTCGGGCTGCGACTCGGCGGCGATCGTCACCGCCAACCCGAGCCAAAGCATACCTACCTGTCCGATCCACCAGCCCTTCATGGATGCCTCCGGGGCGCGATCATGACCAGGGCAAAGGCCCAACCCATTGACCCGCGTCTTGCCGTGCAACGCGACACCATTCCCTGCCTTGAACTGACCCGTACCCGTGGCCGTGAGATGCTACTTCTATCGGCCGAATCCCCCTTGAAAATTTGCTCAGACCGACTTTTGCGGGCTGTGCGACAAGAGATTGCGCAATCCCCTGACGCGGATACAAGCGACAGGCGAGACCGCCCGACGAGACCCGCCCAACCTGTGTGTGGCATGAGGAGTTGGCCAGACCGCGGCACGCACCGCCTATCGCGGGTCGATGGGGCATTCTCCTATGTCACGGTGCGAATCTGCCCCATTCAGCGACGCGGGGTTTATCCACTCGAATCAGGTCGTTGGCGGCGCTAATGTGACTTAAGTGCATCGGGTCTGGTGTGGACATGGCCACAACCCGGATGTCACACGCTGATGGCAAGCACCCAGCGCCGCGTGGCGCATTGTGACCGAGAAACGTGCCAAGTTTATGAAAGGACAAGTCATGCTTTACTGGGCCCTCGTCTTCTTCATCATCGCCATCGTGGCGGGCATCCTGGGCTTCGGCGGGATCGCGGGCGGTGCCGCCAGCATCGCGCAGGTCCTGTTTGTGATCTTTCTGATCCTGCTTGTGGTCTCGGTGATCATGCACCTGGTGCGTGGCCGCCCACCGCATGTGCCGTGATCCAGCCTCGCATCGCGTGTGTTCCAATCTAACCTCAGCAATGAAGGAGTTTACCTATGGCAGATAAAATCCATAACACCGACCGCGACATCAGTCAGGAGCTTCGCGAATTGAAAGAAGACCTCGCCACGCTCCGCGAGGACCTTGGACGGACCGCGAACACCGCCTTCGCCCAAGGGCGGGATGCCGCCAATCAGTTGGCCGCGAAAACCTCGGCCGAGTGGCAGCACGGGGTCGATGCCACCCGGCAGACCGTCCAGACGTACCCGTTGGCGGCGACGGCGGCGGCCGTGGGTGTCGGTGCGATACTGGGCATCCTGCTGACAAGGCGGTGATCCACCGATGTACGATCCCAAACGCACGTGGCACCTCTTACGGTGGGTAACGGCCATACTGGCGAGCTTCCCCGCGGGCCACTTCGTGGTGAAGACGGCCGAACTCGTCGAGGCCGAGGGCAGGCTCGCCCGCCGCGAATGCAGGCGATTAATCAGGTCCGGGCTCTATGGCCTGCTGGCCACGGGGCTCGGCCTGATCGGCTGCGCACTGCTCTTCGTGGGCGGCGGCCTCCACCTCGCAGAAGCCATAGGACTTGCCAACGCCCTGCTCGCCTTAGGTGGCGCAGCGCTGCTGATCGCGCTGGGTGTGGCATGTGCCATCAATGTGCGGCATGAAAACTAAAACGCCCAGAGCATCGGGGCACACTCAGTCGCTGGGCAAGAGCTGATGCACCTGGATGCCGACGACGTTGCACCTTAAGGGTTGAACCAGCATGTAAAGAATAGCCTCGGCGATGTCCTCGCTTGTCATCATCTGATACTTCGCCTGCAACTGCCGCTGGTGCGCCGGGTCGCTCTTCTCGTCCTCAAAAAGGTCCGCCCCGGTCAGGCCCGGCTCGATGAGGCTGACGTGGATGTGGTGCCGAGCGAGCCGCTTGCCCAGGGCCCGGCTAAACCCACGGATCGCGGACTTGGTGGCCACATAAACGTCGCTGCCCGCGCTCTTCGATTCAGCAGACATCGAGCCCACATTGACGATATGGCCTCGCTTGTCTGGAGTCATCCGCTTGGCCGCCTGCCTGGCGCAGTCCATGTAGCCGAGGAGGTTGGTCTCCACGATGTAGCGGAACTGCTCATAGGTCTGACCCCCGTCTTCTGACGCCGCATCGATGGAGGTGCCCGCGAGGAGCAGAGCCGTGGTCCGTCCGATGCCCGTCGTGCCGCCGGTGACCAGCACCCGCTTGCCCTGAAGTGACTCGGGCTGATGCTTCCAGTCCTTCGGCTTGGGCGGGGCCTTCTGTGCATGAGCTTGGGACATGCCTGGCTCCTAATCAGTTTGCGTACAATTTGGCACAGGGACCACCCCTGCTTTTCATTACGGGCAGGTGCAATCAGCGTGCCGGATATGCGTCTCGACAGACAAGCAATGTATTTGCTTACCGTCCAGTGATTCCCATGTATCTACTCGATACGAGTAAATCTGCAACACGCTGCGTCATGTGAATCAGTTACACGATCGTGTAAGGAGTTCCCAGCTTCAGTGAGCAAGGCGCTACGCATGGATTAGCGAGCGTGCTGGTTCTTTCAACATTGCTCCCGGCTGCTGCCTAGGTAAATCCCCCGCTCTGCTTTATGGAATCCGATGATTGCGCCGGCTCGCAGCGTGTGCGATGGTGTAGCCGCTGACTGTCACATGTATGTCAGTCGGCCCGGCCGGGAAGCCTCGGCCCAACGCCCCACGGAGCATTTCTCATGCCTATCCCCCACAGCCGAACAAATGCGTCCCAGCCCGAGCCTGTCCATCGACTGGCCTTGGCTGAGAACCACCACCCGCAACACCAGCGTGCCCCAGCCCAGCGCATGGATGAACGCCGGCTTTATATAAGCACCATGATCAGGCTGCACGGCCGATCCATACGCCAACAACACGCACAGCTCCACGCCCAAGCGAAGCAGACACTCGCCCTACTCAATGACTTGGCGGCACCCTGACTTGGCGACGCCGCTGCGAGCAATACCATCCCCTCAGAGGACCACCTTTTCAAATCTGCGCATAATTCAGGACGTTATCGACTAAGAAAATGTTCCAAAATCAAGCATCATGATCCAAACATATAAACAAAGCCACACCAACAACTGAACCACGAGCGCTGTCCACCAAGGTGCCCGTGAAAGTTTTCCGGATCGTATCGTTGCGAGAAGTGTCCACAGAGCAATACAGATCGCAGCAATCAGGGCGATTGACAACGGTACTTCGATGAACAGATTTCCAAATTGCCGTTGCCCATCATTGTCAGATTCTGATCCAGACAGGGGGCCAGCGCGGAGTGTTGCGTGCACAAGCTGCGCATATGCGCCTATGCAGGCTGCCGACATTAGAGCGCATAGAGTTGGCTGCCATCCTAGAAATTTAGTGTGTGCGATGGCCATACTACGGTACTTCCGCGAAATTTATCAGATGCAACTTGCATGCCGTTTTCTGTTATGGGTAATCAGGTGGGTTATTGTTTCCTCCGGCAACATTGGCGATCGGAACTCGTCCACCTTTTGCGTATTGTATTGCCCATGCGGCCGTCGAACTGCTACAAATGCACTTCCTCGCAAAGGTGTTGCCACGTCCAAACAGAAGGTTCATTTCCGAATACACAGCTTCAAAGGTCATGGGGCCAGGGCTCTGGCCGCTTATGACGATATCCATACAGTCAATTACTTTGTAACCGTCATAGGGAGCAGTATTGCCCCACCGATAATTGACATTTGGTGCTGCGAGGTCGGTGTCGCCAAACACCTTCGCGCCAGGTTGTATTCTCTGCCATCCACCGCCAGCACCACTGATGTATACCCAGTGGCTAATATCAGATTTATTATGAACATACAATCCTGTTGGGTCACTATGTCTGATTGGGCTTGCGCGATACGGAAGGTACAGATTCATACCATCGGTATATTGAACTTGAGAAATCTCAGTTTTATGACCCTTCTGCACAGCAACGGAAGAGTGGCTTTCTGTCCATGCCGAATCAACAAGCGTCTCTGATTGTGTATCACGTTGCATGAACAACGTTGGCGTGAAGCTTCTGGCAAGCCTCACATCACCATAACCTACGGGAGCAAGGGCGGTCCCAGCCGGATCGCGCTGCATAAACCGTCCCATGCGGGTGTGTAGCATGGCGTTCGCATCGCAGGCGAGAAGCACGCAAAGAAGGCCGAATACGCTCAGAGCTAGTGTGGTACGGTTGTTCATCGTTAGCCTATCATCTTGGTGGAACAATCATCGGGGATTATGCGGGTGTTTCAATTCCGGCGGGACGGGTGGCAATGCCTTTTGCGCC
>JBGTLW010000368.1:0-23055 GCA_041743835.1 Phycisphaeraceae bacterium
GTTCGACTACATCGAGGTGTTTTACAATCGCCAGCGTCTGCACTCGACGCTAAACTATATGAGTCCCGCGGCCTACGAAGCAAAGCACCAGGCCGCTTAACCATGTTGTTCCCCGCGCCCGTCACTTGGGGGGAAGCTCATGATTCACATGTGGATCGGACGAGCTGGCCCGTGAAGTTTTATGTCGCGGCGTTATTGTTTGCGTTTGTTTCACTGGCAATCTGCACCTCGGCGTTAGACGGTCAGGCCATGAATGCCGGCCGCAGTCTCGCTCAGCTTGCTATCTGCGGGGTGCTTGCTCTTCGCCTTGCGTGGGCGCTGCATTGCCGGGAGCAAAGCAAGATGTGGATTGCATATGTTGTGGGGATGTTCATGGCAGTGCCGATCTGGCTGGTTGTCGAGCCGATCGTCCTATCCTTTGCGCGAGAATAGTCATCGCGTGAAGTTGACCCACGACGCCCGGCCCCGGAAGATAAGCACATGTAAAGTCCTCGTCGATTAGTAGCCCCTTCTCCGGACGGCCGGAATCTGAGCGTTCAACGAGATAGCCATGAAAAACAACCCCGTCCTGACAATCGCGTGCATCCTGCTGGGCATCATCGCGTTGGGTGGCTGTGGTGAATCCAAAGCGCCAGCCGAGGGTGATGACCTGATCCAACGCTACATCGTGCGGGGGCGCGTTGTGGCGGTGAAGGATGAAGGCAAGGCCTTGAGCATCCACCACGAAGCCATCCCGCAGTTCGTCCACGTCACCGGCAAAGCCGACGGTATGGAGGAGATGGTGATGGACTTCACATTTGGTGAAGGGGTCACGGCTGAGGGCGTCGCCGTCGGCGATCCTGTGTCTTTCACCATGGCGGTGCGATGGAAACCCAAGGCCAGCTACTGGATCGAGAACATCAAAAAGCTGCCGCCGAACACCGAACTGAACCTGACCGAGAAGCCGCAAAGCGGAGCCGGCCACAGCTCACACGACCACTCACACGATCACGATCACGACCACGCGCATTAACCCCACGCCTGCCTTATCGCGCTCGTGTTTAGCGCGCGGCGTCCGCCGCCGTGTTCGGGCACGTTCATTGACTTACCGCCCGGCCTTGTCGCGCTTCGGCGCGAAGAAGGCACCGATCGCGTGGCCGAAGTTGGCCTGCGCGTTGGCGGGGACATACAGGATGTCGCCGGCCTCAAGCACGACGTTGTATGACAGGTCGCCCTCGCGGATCATCCGGTCCACATCGATCACCAGCCGACGCGACGCGGCGGGGGGGGCGGGCCGCAGCAGCAACACCCGCGCGGGGTTCGCGGCTCGGGTCGGCTGCACCTGTGAGATCACATCCAGCACACGGTTCCGCCCCGTGTGCTTGTACGGGCCGGGGTGCTCCACCTCCCCAAACACATAGAACATCGGCAGCGTGGCGCGGTCGGCCTCGGGGTGGTTGCCCTTGGCGTGCCCATGCACATCAACGGCATGACTTGACGCGGACGCTTCATTCATCGGGGCTGCGGCCGCGTCTCCACGCTCCGCGGCAGATGCGACGAACAACTCGGTCTCGTCGGGCTCGGCCGTGCGGGCCGGGTCTTCCGTTGTCCACACAACGGATGTCGGCGGGCTCTGCCGCGTAGCGGGTGGGGTAGCAGCGATAGGTTGCGAATCATCGGCCCAGCGCGGCTCAGCGGCATCCGCGACAAACGCGGGTTGTGAACCAGCGGCGGTGGGGGGGGTGACGGAATCGTGAGCCAAGTGTGGCAAGTGTGACACGCGCGCAGAAGCGTCCCGGCCCGCCGTCTCCTCCAGCGGCGGGCGCAGGAATGCTTCCAAGTCAGTGGATCGATGCTGGCAGCCCGACGCCGTGAGCAGGATCAGCAGCAAGCCGATCAGCACGCCGACCGTGGGTGTCAGCCGACCGCGATGGTCAACCCCTGATGTCACCGTCGCGCCTCCCTCCCATGCCTCGGCTGCCCCATGGCCACCTGCAAGGCATATCGACCCATACCCGGCCCGGCTTAAGGCACAGTGATTTTCAGCACGACCCGCCGATCCATTTGACGCGCGTTTGAATGTTTAGCAGCAGTGGTTAGAATGCTCGGCTTGCCGCGGCCCACCAGCCGCGCTCAAGCCCGTGTGGCGGAATTGGCAGACGCGCCGTCTTCAGGTGGCGGTCCCAGCAATGGGGTAGAGGTTCGAGTCCTCTCACGGGCATTTTCTTGAAATACCTGCAAGCTATAAGCAGATTAAAAGTCAGTATTTAACGCATTTTTGGTCCGACGGGAATCAGCTGGGCAACTGTCAAATGAGTGTCATGACACTCATTTTTTGATCCCTCCCGCAGATCACTCGCGCGTGTATCAAGCCCCTCCCCTCCCCGGCCAAAAAGTCTCACAGTTTGTGAAACGCCACGTCGCCCCGCACGGACAGCCTCTCACCGTGAGCATGTCCCGGTTTGCGGGATAACTTCACGTGATCGGCCGGGGGGTTGCCAGCCTTATAAGGCTGAGCAAAGGATCACAATCACGGCTTTGATTCCACATATGTGGCTTCAAAGAGGGGAGGCATCTTGCTCCAGGGATTGCCCGCCGTCGCATCGGAGCGCCCACGATCGAACAGGGCGTTCATGTAAATCGGATCGAACATGGAAGCGTCGGACTCCGCTGTGAAGTCAGTGGGGATCGACGCGAGATTGAAATCGATGTCTTCGAGCTCGCATCGAAGGTACAGGCGGAACATGTCACCCAGGCCTTGGGTCTTGATCAGTGTGGAGATCGCACGCCCCGCGATATCGGGGAACAACGGGTCCATTTTCTTATATTCAGGCGTGAACCGGGCATTGCGGATGATGAACAGCCGTACCGGCCGGCGCGGCACCTGCAGGCCCGAGCGCTGTGCGATCCGGTTCAGGTCGACCCCGCCACCGTAGAGGAACACCTGGGCGTATGTCCCGCCATCCACATGCATTTCTTCGTACCGCTTACCGTCGGCTTCCACGGTGATGTATTGCGGCTCGAAGGCTGCGGGGATCGACGCCGATGCGAGCATGACCTGCCGCAGCAGTCTGGGAGCATCGGGGTGGCCGGTCGAGGCGATCGCGCCAAGGTCCCAGATGACCGGGCGTTGTGCTTCGAGATTCACTGTTGCCACAAGCAAGCGTCGTCCCTTGGCGTGTTCGGCGGCGATCTTAGTGATGGTTTCGTCGCTGATCCATTCACTAAGAAGCTCATAGAGCGGGTCGGTGTCGTACATGCCATCCCTTGTCAGTATCGCCAGGATGCCACGCTCTTTCACGATGATTTTGTCGGTCGTCGTCGTGTAGGCCTTCTTGAGGACGTGGTCGTACTCGGGCCCGAGGAAGGCAAGCGGCGCGATCAGCGCGCCGGTGCTGATGCCGGTGACCAGGCGGAACTCGGGCCGATCGCCGCGTTGGGACCAACCGGACAGCAGGCCGGCGCCGTACGCACCATCAGACCCACCGCCGGAGATCGCCAGGATGTCGGCCGTGGGCGGGATCGTCACCTCGGGATTCGCCTTGAGGTAGGCGTGGTACGCACGCACCGCTTCGCCGAGCGAGTCGATGAACGCCTCGTCGACATGGTCGCCCCATGTGCGTATGTGAGGCATACCGGGCACGACAGCCTCGTTGACAAGCTCCTCCGGCACCGAATTTAACGCTCGCTGCTGCGTACAACCCACAGTCGTCAATACCAACGCCGCTGCCCACAAGATTAATTTCATATTCATGGCTTCCAGTGCTTACTTCGGGCTTGCGGGCGTGTACCAGATCGGGGAGGTATACGCGCGTTCTTGGAGTTTCATCGTCGTGCCATCCAGCGGCTCCACACCGAAGCGTTTGGCGTCGTAGGCGGTCCAGCGCGGCGTGGGGATTTCCAGCACGCGCGCGTAATAAAACGCGGGTTGCTTTGGATCGAAGTCCGGGTCCCGCCAGACGGTGATGAGCTCCGGGTCGCCGATGGTGTTGGTCCATGTCGCGTTCTGGACATCGACGGTGTCACCGACCGGCGGCAGCTTGCCGTCGGCGTCGGGCTTGCGCTTGTCCGCGTCGCCCCAAACCACGTCGTAAACTTGCTCATGCACGTCGCCATCGGCGTCGAGCCAGCCCTTGATGATCTGGATGCGGTCGAGGTTGGCACCGATGGGGTCCTTGAGCGCAGCGACCAGGAAGGTCGGGGCCTTGCCTTGCGGCGCATTGGACAGGTCGCCACCCATGGGCACCCCTTTGGTATACCCCACGTGCGCGGGCAGCCGGCTATGGGCATCGGCTTCCTCGAAATCGAATCCGCCGAAGAAGCGCACGATCAAACGCGTGCCGGTGGTGGCGTACGTTTCACGCCTGTGCATCGCGTCCCAGATCGCCTCGCGTGTGTTCTCCGTGGCCCATACCGCCGCGTAGCCGGATGAGCCGACCTCCCAATCCTTGATCGTCAGGTTGTTTTTGGCATTGTGGACAAATGTGGCGGCAAGTCGCTCGGGCTTCGGCTCGGCGGCGGACACCTTGCCGAAGAAATTCTCCTCTTCCGCGGTCGCCAGCCCCGTGTGTGAATCGGTGCTGCCGACGAGGCCGAACCTGTATGGATTCGTGCCCAACGCCCGCTCGAGTTTCAGGCCATTCTTAAGTGCGGCACGCGTGTACTCGTGCTCCAGCATCTCGGGCTTCTTGGCGACGGTCAGGTCGAGGTTGCCTTTATCCCAGGTTTCGAAGTCGGCGAACTCATCGTTAGGCGAAAGCACCGGGTGCGTCTCGCCGTCGCCTTTCATCTGTGTGGTTTCATAGAGCCGTTCCCATTGCGCGCGCTGCTGAGCGTAGTCGCCGTCTAGCTTCTTGCCGAAAGCCTCAACAGTCGGGAACATGAGGCCGTTAGAGAGGTTGCCGTTGTGTGCGATGGCCAACACATTGTCGCCACCCTTGGCCTCATAGGCGGCCATCCACACCCATAGGTCCGCCGGGTTGTCACTGCCCAGTGGCTTCATGGTGGTGAACGGCTCGACGCGGCCGGCCTTCTCACCGTTGCCACGGAAGATGATGTTGCGGTGCAGATTATTCCCGCCGGTGTTGCTCGTCCACTCGAACCCGATAAACGCGGTGAAGCGGCCGGGCTCGTTGTACGCCTCGGCGGCGGCGATGGTTTCCTGCCATGCGCCACGGTAGGCGGGCGTCCCGGGCACGGGGAAGATCGCCTTGGATATCGTGCCTTGGCCGAAGTTGACGATGATGTCGATCGCCGCCTCGGCACCATGGCCACTTCGGATCATCTCGTTCCACTTGCGGCCTTGCGGGTCGGCCATGATGGTCGGATCACCCTTGAGGATCAGCGGGAAGAAACCCATGCCGTCGGAGTGATCCGCGACGACTAGGAAGTCCAACGGCCGGGAGAGCTTGACGAGTTGGTTGCTCGATGCCATCACCTCTTCGCCGCGCGCGAAGCGGTAGGCGTCGCGCGGCCCGAGGCGCGCTCCGAAGGCGCCGGCGTCCATCGAGAACGACGTATGCAGGTGCGTGTCGCCAAAGAACGGCCGCGTCGGGAAGTTCCGCCCGGCGTATGGGGAGTACGGCGGCTTGCTGGGGTATGCATCCTTTAACAGGGCAGGATCGGAGTGCATGTGCATGCCGGGGAGGTTCGTATCCTCCGCCGATGCGAATGGTGTCAGAAGGCCGGTCATGGCCGTAATCAGGGCGGTTGTTGCCAGGGATGTGCTTTTCATGTCGTGGTCCTTTCTATAGAGTCTGGGGTATGTGACATTCAGTAATCTCAACGCATAGTCCAACCGAATAAAAGAAGTCCGATTGCAGCAACCCAACTGCCTGCGACGCGGACGGCGAGGCGCGTCCAGTCCGGCTTTAGCGAGACGACAAAGGCTGCGAGCAGTGCCACGGTGACGAACAGCGAGCACGCGATACCGAAGGCCGCAGCCGCCCTAACCTCGCGGTCCGCCAATTCGCCGCCGTTTGCGGCCCCATAAACGATGCCGATCACAACGGCCAGCGCGGCCACTACCATCGGCGGCCAAGGTCGATCCGTCGCGACCAGCAGGCCCAGCAACACTGCCACAGCGGCGTTGGTCCACATCGGCACTGCGGGGATGGTCCAGACGATGCCAACAGCCATGCCCGCCAGCCATGCCGTGGGCAGCGCGAAAAGCACAGAACGACCACACGCAGGCCCGCGCAGGCCCGCGAGCAACGCCAACGCAATCAGCACCAGCAGGTCGATCGGCGTCACGAACGGATGAACCAAGCCGTCGTAGAACGGGCCGAACCCGCTGTTCATCAGGTGCGCGCGCGCCGGTGACGCCGTGATCAGCAGCAGGCCGGCCGCGAAGATGATGCCGGAGCGTTTCACGCCAGTGCTCCGTAGAGGAAGTACACGCCGCCTATACACACGCACGCGCCGGCGGCGCGGAGGGCCACCTTCCCGGCGGGCCACTGGTGCACCAGACCGAAAGCAATGCCCACGCCGTGCAACAGGCCGGTGGCGATCACGAACCCGATGCTGTAAAGAAGGCCGTTGGTCCCCTCGGGCAGTTCGGTGCCGTGGGCGTGGCCGTGGAAGACGGCAAAAAAGGCCACGATCACCGCGGCTATCCACAGGGCAGGCTTGGCCTCAACGAAGACTGCGATGCCCAGCACGATCGCGGAGAGTGCGATGCCGATCTCGATGGCCGGCAGGTCCACGCCCATCAGCCCCAGCATGCCGCCGAGCGCCATCACCACAGGAAACGCTACGGGTAATACCCATACAGCGGGCTTGCCGAGTTGGGCACCCCACAAACCAACGGCAATCATGGCCAAGATGTGATCGAGGCCGGAAACCGGGTGGCTCAGGCCAGATGCGATGCCCGAGGCACTGCCCGTTTGGACGTGCCCGAACACCACCGCCGGCCACGCCAGGGTCAAGGCGATGCAGGCCATCACATATTGGGTTGACCGAGCGCTGGCCATGCTTACCTCCCGAAGATCATGAGTGTGCGTTGGATGGACCAGAATGCGCCGCACGCACCGACGGCATAACCTGGCGAGCGTGCTACGAGCACGGGCCAGCGGACTTCGAGCACCGCGAAGGATCGGATCAGGGCAAGGATGACCGCGACGAAAGACAGTTGCCCCAGTTCCACGCCTACGTTGAACCACAGCAAGGCCTGGGGGATCGCGGCCCTGGCCATGCCGGTGGTGCTCAAACCGCTGGCGAATCCGAAGCCGTGCAGCAGACCGAAGGCGAACGCCACGACCCACGGGTGACGGATCGTAAAGCTCGTCTCGCCGCGCCAAACGCGGACGATCTCCGGCCCGAGGAACAGGATGCTCAGCGCGATGGCGGCGTTGAGCGGCGCGACCGGCGCGCTGGCGTATCCCAGCGTGGCGATCGCCAGCGTGATGCTGTGGGCGATCGTGAACGCGGTTATCGTTTTGAGCAGCATCGACCGTTGCCGGACGATCAACAGCAGCCCGAGAACAAACAGCAAGTGATCGACGCCCAGGAGGATGTGCTCTAATCCCATGCGGACATACACCACGGCCAGTTGCCAGGCACCCTGCCGGGCCGGGATGACGGCCGCCGGTTCCATTGCCGTGAGCCGCTTGACCCACGAAGCACCATCGGCGAACTCGATCCGCACCAGCGCGTCGGTCATCGTGCCGCGCAGGCCGGCGATGGTGATGCTCTGACCGCGCAGGGGTTCGGTGGTCCGGATGCGCCACTTCTGCACCGCCGCATCATTTGAGCGTACCGAAGTAATGTCGGTCGTAGGCTCAACCTGACCGGAAAACTCCGGCCAAAGCGACAGCCGCAGATCGCCACGCATCGGCGTCTTCCACATCACGGCAAACTCGCCCGCCGAGCGCTCCCGCAACTCCAGGTAAGCCGGGCGTAATTCATGTGCCAATGCTTGAACACCCGCCAACAGCGTGGCCGCGCAGCCCAGTAGCAGCGGAAGCAGCAACGTCACGCGGAGTTGGGGCGAGGGCTTGTTCATGGCAACGCACCACCAGCTTGCCCCAACACCAGCGGGCCAAGCTGGTCCCCGATCAGCGGCTTGAGGTTTTCATCCACAACCACATTGTACTTCTTTAGGAGCTCCGCGAAGTAAAGCCGATCGGCGATCTGTTGCTGCTCAATGTACCACGCTTCAAGTATGCGCTCCCGCACCGTCTCGAAAGCCAAATGGTCACCCATTTCCCGCCGCGTCACGTTGACCAGATGTGTGCCGTAGCTCGAATCGATCGGGCCATGCCACCGGTTTGGCTCCAGCTCGATGAGCCGCTGGGCGAAGGCCTCGCCGAGCACGCGGCCGATCGTCGCCTGATCCTCGTCGGCGAACTCCAGGGGCAGCAGGGTGCGATCACCCAGCACGCTCAGGTCGTCCGTTGGCGTTAGCGCCTCTAAGGCCGTGGCCGCCCGTGCCGTGGCCTGCTCCCCGCCGAAGAACACCTGCCGAAACCACAAACGAGGCGACGCCGCGAAGCGCTCGGGATGAGCCCGGTAGTACGCGAGCAGCACGTCATCGCCCGGTTCGGCGGACCGGGCAATATCCTGTACGAAGAACTGCATCTTCTGTGCCAGCCGACGACGGATGAGCGTGTCGTTCTCATCCATACCCAGCGCCACCGCCTCACACGCCAGCAACAGTTCTTTGACGTAGTCGGCGATCAGGCCGCGTAGCTCCGAGTCGCTGGGAGGGCGTTGCCGCTGCCGGGTCCAACTCTCTGCAAGCCAGGCGACGTCCTGGGCCGTGATACGCACGACACCATCGGCCGATGTGCCGTGGGTATCCGCGTCTCGTGCTATCCACGCGTGCGCCACGAACAGCGCGATGCCTAACGCCAGAAAATGCAGGAGTGGTTCGCGGAGTATTTCCCGGGTCATTGCATTTCCGCCGGACAAGGCATGTATCGTTCGGGGTTACTTCGGGAACAAAAGCGTAATCTGCAAACGCACGCCCCACTCCGGGCCGTCGTCCTGTGACTTGGCAGAACAGCGCCCGCCCGTCGCGAGGCAGACCGCTTGATGTCAGTGGTCTGCCTCGCCCACTGCAGTATCTGACTATTCTCTCAATTCCACGGTGACCTTATTAATTTTGCCGGTGAACTTCGTTTCCTCTGGACCGTAGCCGATGCCCTTGGCGACCGGGGTCTGGTTGTCGAGACCGACGTCGGCGGTCTCATCGGCGGAGAAGATGTTCGCCTGGGTCTTTTCGATCCGGCCTTCGGCTACTTTCTTTCCGTTCACGGAGAGAGTGGCCACACCGCCCTTGCCCACGCCGCCTCCATCATATTCGAAGTCCAGCACGATGATTGCCTTGCCCGCCGGCAGCGGATCGGCGCTTTCGACGAGGAAGCGCTCAAGGCCAAGGAAGTTGTATTCGTAGGCCGGCTTGCCCTCCCGCATGTGCAACGACCATCCGCCGTAGCGGCTGCCTTGGACGAGAATCGCTCCCTTGGCACCGCCTTCCGGGATTTCCACTTCAGCGGTGAGCTTTAGCGAACGGTTCTTTACGTTTATGAAGGTGTTCTCCAACATGCCGTCCATACCCTCGTAGAGGGTAAGCGATTTGCGGTCGCCGATGAGATCAGGTCGGCCCGCGAGCGCTGGATTCATCCGCTCGATGGTGCGGTCATCGATGGGCAACACGTGGTATTTCGCCGCCTCGGTTAAGAACAGGGCCTTCATGTTCTCGAGTTTGTCGGGGTGTTCTGCGGAAAGGTCTTTCGCAAGACTGAAGTCCTCCTTGATGTGATAGAGTTCCCATACATCGTCCTGGAGCGGCCTCTGCTTGCCGGTTTGCCACGGGGCGCGGTGGATGGTGCGTGCGAACCAACCGTCGCGGTAGATGGCGCGGTTGCCGAACATCTCGAAATATTGGGTGTGGTGGCGCTCGGCCGCGTCTGCGTCGTTGAACGTATAGAGAAGGCTGGTTCCCTCGATCGGGACTTGCGGGGTGCCGTTGACGACGGTCGGCTCGGGCAGGGTGGCGGCTTCGAGCACGGTCGGCGCGACGTCGATCACGTGGCCGAACTGGCTGCGCAGACCGCCGCCTTCCTTGATCCCATTGGGCCAGTGGACGACCATGCCGTTGCGGGTTCCGCCAAAGTCGGACGCCACCTGCTTGGTCCACTTGAAGGGAGAATCGAAGGCAACCGCCCAACCGGCTGACATGTGCGGAAAGGTTTCCGGGCTGCCCCACTTGTCAATCAGCGGAAGCAGATCCTCGACCTTTTCCTGGACGCCGTTGAAATAGGTCATCTCATTGAACATGCCGACCATGCCGCCTTCGGCGCTGGTTCCGTTGTCGCCGGCGATGTAGAAGATGAGCGTGTTGTCCATTTCGCCGATACCTTCGACCGCACTGATGAGGCGGCCGATGTTGTGGTCGGTGTGAGCGACGAAGCCAGCGAAGACCTCAGCCTGACGGCGAAAGAGCGTCTTGTGGCCCTCGGGCAACTCGTCCCACGCGGAAATGTCTTCCGGACGCGGTGGCAACTGGGTGTTTGCCGGGATGATCCCGGCTTTCTTCTGGCGCTCGAAGGAAGCCTGACGGACCGCATCCCAGCCGTCGTCGAATTTTCCGTGGAACTTCTCGATCCACTCTTTGGGTACATGGTGCGGCGCGTGCACGGCACCGGTGGCGAAGTACATGAAGAAGGGCTTGTCCGGTGTCATCGACTGCTGCGCCTTCATCCAATTGATCGCCTGGTCGGTCATGTCTTCGGTGAAGTGGTAATCTTCCTTCTTCGGCGGATTGATGCGCTTGAGGCCATCGAAGATCAGGGGCGACCACTGGTCGGTTTCACCACCGATGAAGCCGTAGAACTTGTCGAAACCCTGACGAATGGGCCAGCGGTCGAATGGACCCGAGATGCTGGTTTCCCATGCGGCGGTCTCGTGCCATTTGCCGAAGGCGCTGGTGCTGTATCCGTTGAGTCGCAGCATCTCCGCAAGCGGTGCGACTCGGTTGGGGATGGCACCGGTGTTGCCGGGATAGGCCGTGGAACTCTCCATGATCGATCCGGCGTTGGCTGTGTGGTGGTTGCGGCCGCTCTTGAGCGCGACGCGGGTGGGCGAGCACAACGCGGTGGTGTGGAAGTTGTTGTAGCGCAGCCCGCCCTTGGCGAGTTTGTCGAATGTCGGCGTGGGAATCGGGCCACCAAACGTCGAGGTCGCGCCGAAGCCCAGGTCATCGATCAGGATGATGATGACATTGGGCGCTTTCTTCGGAGCGGTGACCTGGAATCGGGCCGGCGGCTGGGTGTCGCGGACATCCAGTTCCGTATACATCATCGGAACCGGCTCGCTGATTGGCAGTACCGTGCGGTCCAGAGCGACCGGCGCCGTACCATCGGACTGTGCGTGTGTTGTCATTGGAGCACCAAGTGCTGCAACGACTGCGATGACGGCTGCAATGATCATGGATCTTCTCATCATTCTGACTCCTTTGTGTTAATAGGAACGGTCTCAGTTTCTTCGATGGCGGGCCGGGCATTCATGACGCAGCGGAATCCGGTGTGGTTGATTCCCGTATCCGGGGATGACGCCATCCGCGCGCTGGGGCGGTAGCTGGCGCAGTACGAATCGTTGCAAAGGAACGACCCGCCGCGGATGACCCGGACTACTGGCTCGTAAGGGTTTCGTGGATCGAACGAGCGGGATGGACCTTTAGGATTATTTGCGATGCCCGTCGGGCCGAGCTCTCGGCTCCGCTTGGCATAGGTGTCCTGCTGATACAAGTCACTGCACCACTCCCAGACGTTGCCCGCCATGTCGTACAGGCCGTAATTATTAGGCGGGAAGGATCTCACCGGAGCAATGCCTGCGAAACCATCCTCGGCTGTATTGCGATGAGGAAACTTGCCTTGCCAGGTATTGGCTTTTGTAGCATCAACGGGTTCATCGCCCCAGACATTGACATTACCGTCAAGGCCACCGCGCGCTGCGAATTCCCATTCCGCTTCCGTGGGAAGCCGCTTACCTGCCCACGCGCAATACGCCAGAGCATCTTCGTATGCGATATGGACGACCGGATGATGTTCACGGCCTTTAATTGTCGAGGCCGGCCCCTCGGGATGCTTCCAACAAGCTCCGTCCACCCACATCCACCACTGAGCATAGTCGCGCAGATCGACCGCATGAGCGGGTGGCGTGAATACAACAGAACCGGGCATCAGATCCTCATCCGCCGGCTTTGGCGTGCCGGGGGGGACCTGCTTCTTCATCTCCTCCCAATCGATCTGGCGCTCCGCGACCGTCTTGTAGCCCGTTGCTAGAACGAAAACGCTGAACTGCGCATTGGTTACCTCGGTCGCATCCATCCAGAAGCCGTCAACGCGGACACGATGAACGGGCGATTCGTCGGTACGAGCGAGTGAGTCGGTCGATCCCATGGTGAACTCACCCCCAGGAATCCACACCATTCCGGCTGTGTCAGGCAAAACGACACCCCCCTCGCCCACTTCCTGCGTCGCGCCCGGCAAAGCTGATGCAGTTGAGCCCCTGATCGCCATGGCACTTAACTCGCTGCCACCGCAACAAGCCCGGTTCTCCGCGGCGACCCCCGATGAGGGGTCAGAATCCAGCAACCCCCGTGCCCCGAAAATAGCGCCGCCCGTTAACACAACAAGGACGAGACAAAACAGCGGATTCCTTATCAGCTTTCTCATGGATTCGGGGCGCCTCGTCTCATCGGTGACAACGAATCGCCAAGGCAATCCATCGGCTTCCATTTCAAGAAATACCTTGCGTCACTATTTAGCATCACCGTGTCCATGGGTCTCAATCAGGCAGATGAGGATAATAGATGTTGCATATCACTTGGGGAAAAGAAAAGTGATTTGAAATCGCAGGCCCCACTCCGGGCCGTCGTCCGGGGTCTCCGCGTAGTGGCGGCCGCCCAGCGACAGGCTCACCGGCTGGCCGTCAAAGCTCATGAGCTGACTAACGACCAGATTGATCGGCACCGTCCATTGGCTATCCGTCCAGTCGTAGGTCGATTCAGTGTTTAGTGTGATGGTGGTAGCGGTAGGAAAAGTGTATGCGACAAAGGGCTGGACGAACGTGGCATTGACCTCGTCACGGTCATCGTCTCCGGCAAACGACCAGATGTGGTTGGCGACGATGCCATAGGTCCACGGGCCGTCCTGAACCAATACCACGCCGGTCGGGCCGGCGCCCCACTTCTCTCCGCCGAGGGTGTCATCGGTCGCGGTGGGCAGCAGAAACACGGGGCCCGCGCCCCAGATGAGCTTGCTGTCCTTCGGCGAAAGGAAGAAGCTCTGCGTGATGTCGCCCAAGCCAAACTCGTCATCCGATAGTGCCGTCGGGGCTTCCTGGTAAATCAGCGGCAGGATCGTTCGGCTGATGACATTCCACTCCTCGTTGAAGGAGAAGGGGATGACCGGCTGGACGTTGAGGGTTATCCGGCTCGCATGTTCTGGGCCGTAGTCCTCGTCGTAGTTGAATTGGATCGGCAGACTGATGAGATCCGCGATGGGGTTTGCCAGTTTCTTGGCGAGGTCGGCACCGCTGGCTGGCGCGTCGCCTGAAGCTGATGCCCCCTGCGCCGCCGCCAGAGGCGCAAGGCAGGCCGTGCCCGTGAACAAAGCGTACGTTAGAAGGTCAAAGATACGCTTCATACTGATTTCCTTTGTGGAGCGTTCCGCGGCAAAAAGGAAGGCGTTCGTAACGCCTTGGTGCCGAAGCAGTGTGCGATCACTTCTTGGGCGTGATGCCGTGCGCCTTGTCGAGGCGTTTGACCATCTCGCTGGACCAGAAGTCCATCGCCTGCTTGGCGTGGCCCCAGGCTTCGAGGCCCTCGGCCAGGGCCAAGCGGTCGCCGGGCCGGGTGTGCATGAACGCGAACTGCCGCTGACCGCTCTGCGCATCGATGCCCTCGACCTCGACCGACGCACCACCCAAACCCATCCCCGCGAGTTTGGTCGCCGGATGGATATTGAGCGCTGGCTCGGTCTTCTTCAGGTCGGTGATCGCAATCCGAAGGCGAGTCACACCCGGCGCGGGCTCGGTCACGACGGTGTAGTTCACCGACAGTTCTTTGACCATCTGGGCGTGGAAATAGTCGGTGAGCTTCTTGATCGTATCGGGGTTGATCGCGACGCCTTTGGCGTTGGGCGCGAAGTGCACACCGATCGGATCGACGATGAACTTGTCAAGCTTCCCCGCGTCGAAGCCCGGGGCGCGGTAGACCGTCATGCCGCTGACGCTCGGCTCCGGCTTCAACTGTGAGTAATCGCCGAGGAACCCCGAGTGGCTGGCGCGGCTCATCGAACAGCCACCCAGTAGAGGCATCGCGGCAAGGATAACAACGGCAAGAGCAACAGCGCGATTCATGGGTCAGCTCCCTGAAGTAAGGTGTGAGTATATCAGTTCTAAAACCGCAAGACCAGCCCCAGCATCGGGCCGTGCAGGATGACATCCCACTCGAAGCGATCGGCACCACTGCCTTCGGTGTGGTCCCACCCGACCGCCCGGTAGCCGGCATACACCGTGGCGGGCAACTTGAACAGGTCAAAGTCGTAACCGAGCACCGCCGTGGCGGACCAGGTCAGGTCGGATTCAACCCCGAAGCCCCCGACATCGCCCCAAACATCCAGGTGGAACTTCTCAGAAAGCGGTTGCTTGACCCGGGCACCGACGATCGGGTCCACCCAGTCCCGGTCACGCTTCCGTGTGGCGGCCAAAGCCGGCTCCAGCTTGATTGACCCATCAAAATAGCGCGCGCCGGCATAGACTTCCAAAGACCCCTTGGCACGCTGGTTCGTCTCCCATTCCGTAAGCTGATACATCAACCCGAAGTCCACAAAGCCGACTTCCACCGTCACATCCACATCGCCAAAGCCCAAAGGCCCCGACACGTCGTCGATGCCGATATCCGCGTAGGTGCCGTCGATGAACCCGGTCAGCCGGCCGCTACCGACTTCAAGCCGACCCGAAAACGCAACGATGGAATCCGATTCATCCGCGATGTCGAGCAGGCTGGCATCGATCCCGTTGATCTGGACAGGCCCGGCCCCCACATCCCCGCTGATGCCAAACATCCAGACCCACGCGTAAAGGTCAACGTGCCAGGTGTCGCCGACGTTGGCGATCTCGTCGGTCGCGTTCCCGTTGTCCGCGCGTAAGGGACAAGCCACACCCATGGCCACACAAACCGCCACTGCGAGAACTTGCGTCCCCAACCCACTACGCCTGGCTCGCATGTCGTATCTCGCTGGCTGCTGACAAGCCACTTAATCTCAAAAAACGCCGGCTGGCCTTGCAGTTGGTGTCAGTATATCGATGTAATGGCAATAGAGTCAACAATGCCTTCTTGCTGCCTTGTGATACCCCCGGAACGTCACCATCACGGCGCCAATTTATTCCAGCACTCGCCCCTTCGCTACGTGCGGCTCGAGTCACCTGTGCGTTTGCCACCCCGGACAACCTCGCCAAAGGTGTCGTGTTCGTCATTTGTGGGGAAGCTCAGAGTTACAAATCGAAATGCTGCGGATTTGATGCGGTTGCCCTGCCCCATTGGGCACCATGGACACTACTACGACGCCGCGAAACGTGTCACGCGGGCGGGTATCTATCAATCGTAAGGCAGGCGGTCGCCTAGGGACTCCGGGTCAAGCCGGCCGCCCTCATCGTATCTATGCCCCAACCATAAGCCGCGAAACGCGGTTATGGGCCTCCTCGCCTCCGCCAGTCGCCTCAGCAGTCGTCGCTGTAGCTCGGCCACCAGTTCGCAGTAGTCCGCGTTATCCACCAGATTTTGTAACTCCCACGGGTCCTCCTGCACGTCATACAACTCGTCGGATTCACCGTCCAGATTCGCCACGTAACGATATCGCTGTGTGGCCAAGGCCTTGCGGTACATGTTCTCTGTCAGTGCGTCTTCGCGGATCGCGCGCGGTTCGTCGCCGAGTAATGGCAGCATGCTACGCCCCTGCACCGCCTTCGGTATAGGCAATCCCGCCAACTCGCACAGTGTCGGAAATAAGTCCACCGCCTCCACAACCTGATCGCGCACCGCCCCAGCCACGACGCGCGGTGGGAATCGCACAATCATCGGCACACGGCAGATCGACCTCGCGCTGATGCCGGACTTCTTTTCATACCTGCCATGCTCGCCCGCATGGTCGCCGTGGTCGGAGGCGTAAACGATAATCGTTCGATCCAACTCGCCTCGCCGTTCCAGTTCATCGTACACCAGGCCTATCGCGGCATCGACCTGTGATACGCAGCCTAGATAAGACGATACGCGCTGCCGAAGCTTCGCTTCGTCAAGATCGTTCGGCGGGCGCAACGCTGGCGAACCACACTCGCTGGTGGCAGGCAGGTGTATATCCTCGGCCGAATACATGGACGCGAAGGGTTCGCTGGGCGTGTAGGGCTGGTGCGGACGCGCGAAGCTCACCCACGCCATCCACGGGGCTGGATGTCGGCAGCGATCGCTTGGCTCCGTTTCCTGCCGCAGGTAACGCTTCAGATGCTTCACTAGCACCCACTCACAAGAATGCTCCAGCGGCAGATTGCTTGGGCCGCTAGCCGCCGCATTGGGGTGGAAACCCCGGTTGTCGTTCTGCTCATAAAGCCCTGCGCCCTCCAGGTAGCTTGGGTGCTGGATGAATTCGTCGTACACATACTGGCACGAACGCTCCACCCAGTATCGCGGCGTGTGCAACTTGCCCAGTGCGCCGGTGCGGTAGCCGTGCTGGTGAAACCAGGAGAACATGCTTGGCATGCGGGTGTCCGGCTCGCGCCCGTACAGCCCGTAGTATCCGTGCGTAGAGGGATACAGCCCGCTGAGGTAGCTCATGCGACTCGGTGTGCAGATCGGATTCTGTGTGTATGCGTTGGTGAATCGCACCCCCTCTGACGCGAGGCGATCCAGGTGAGGTGTCTTCACGTCGGGATGCCCTTCGCTGCCCAGGCAACGGGCGTTGTGCTGATCGGAGAACAAAAACAGGACGTTTGCCCTGTTATCAATACCATCCACACGGGGAACTTCGATCACCTGTTGGTCCTTGTTTACGAGGGAGGGGTTGGGCCCGTCCAGCCGCCACCAGTACCCGATGCTTCATCTGCTCTATGCGTTGACCAATGCGAACAAGCAAACGTGCCACACGAAGAAACACCATGACCGTTGGCTACGCCCAAGCCCACAAGCCCGTGCTATGCGTAGCGTGGGACAGAGCGGTTCCAGAGTACAGAACAAGCGCAAAGCCCGCAATGCACGGCGATGATGGACGGCAAGGGCCGTTGGATGGTCGCACTCCTTGCGAGGTTTATAGTATTATTTCAATGAACTGAACGCTTGGCCCCCCAGCCCGCTGTAGTCGAACCATGACCCACGCCACCCACCATAAGCGCGACCGCAGGCCGTCCAAGATGTTGGAAGCACCTCTATGATTTCTTCGATCACGATACCCAACTATCTACAGCCGTACCTCGCCGATACCGCCAACAATCCTCGCGCCGCGATGGCTACGTGGTTCAAGGACGCCCGCTATGGCCTGTTCATTCACTACGGCCTCTACTCATTACTCAACCGCCACGAGTGGGTGCAACTCAGGGAGCGCATTTCCGTGGCCGAGTACGCGAAGCTGATCGATGACTTTACAGCGGAGAAGTTTGACGCCAAGGCGATCGCTCGGCTCGCCAAAGACGCTGGGATGAACTACGTCAACCTCACGACCCGACACCACGAATCATTCTGTCTATGGGACACCAAGACCACGGATTTCAACTCGGTCAAGGCACCGGGCTGCGGCCGGGACCTGGTGGCCGAGCTCGCCGACGCGTGCCGGGACGCGGGGCTTGGCCTGTGCCTTTACCTGTCTCACGGCCGCGACTGGCGTCACCCCCACGCACCCAACAACGATCGTTTCGGCGGCAGCGCTAGACCCGAGTTCGACCCGCCGGAACCGAGCTACGCATACGGTGACAGCCACAACCTGTCGCACTATCTCGATTACATGACCGAGCAGACCCGTGAGTTGCTGACGAACTACGGCCCCATCACCGCCATCTGGCTTGACGGCATCGCCGTGCCCCTCCATCCCAAGGATGCGTCGGGCCAGCTCATCGACGGCTACGAACCGCTACGCGACGGTGATCCGTTTGAATGCCAGAAGCTCTACGACCTCGTGCATGAACTCCAGCCGTGGACGCTCGTCTCCTATAAGCAGGGCTACCTCGGGACCGAGGACTTTTTCGCGCCCGAGCACAGCGCCCACGCCCGTGTCGATCAGGCGGGAAGGCCGATGGAGATTTGTTCGACCATGACGCCCGGGTCGTGGGGTTGTCATGCTGAGCTTGACCAGCAGCACCTCGACGAAGCAGGTGTGTGGTCGAAACTCGAAAGCGCCGCGTCGCGCCATTGCAACCTACTGATCAACACCGGCCCACTGCCCGACGGATCGTTACATGCCGGCCAAGCGGACGTGCTTCGCCGCGTGGGAGAGCGGATCGACCGTGATGGACTGCCGGCATGGTGACCGGGCGCTGAACGTGATCGACGACTTTAATCGTGAAGGCTTGGCGATTGAGGTGGACCACTCGCTTCCCCGCGAGCGCGTGGTGCGTGTGCTGGACCAGATTGCGGAGGAGCGTGGCTAACCCCGGAAGTTGCGGTCGGACAATGGGCCGGAGTTCGTGGCTCGGGCGTTGGCATCTTGGGCCGAGACACACAAGGTCGAGCTGGCCCCGATCGAACCGGGCAAGCATGTTCCGGGGGCGACGCAGGACGTGCATGTGGAGCGTTACAACCACGACCGGCCGCACCTGTCGCTGGACCGGATGCCCCCCGCGGCGTATCGCGCGCGGTACGAATCACGCGCCCGTGTGGCCGAGCCCTCCATTCGGGGCTGCGCTCCTCCTTCCGTGCTCGGCCACAAGGATCAAAGACATGCATGAATCATCAAACCCTCTACTTCTGAATGTGCGGAAGACTGGGGGGATTACACGCAAGCCCGACGAGGCCTTTGGCGAACACCTGATAGTTTGCTCAGTTGCCGGGGGGTGGCGTTGATGGTGAACTGCCATCGGTGTTTGCGATCAAAACGACTTTGACCTTCTGAAAGCGGTGTGATTCGACGATACGCTCGGTTTCGATCTCCATGTAGGGCGGAAGATCGTTGTCGCCTACACGGGCGATGATCCAGACACGCGGATGCTGCTTGATCCAATTGGATGCATCCTCAAAGGCGATCTCGGTGGAATTAGCGTTACGGACGTAATATCTGTTGTTCTGCGATGCGGCACCTTCCGCTTGAAGTAAAAAAATCACTTCTTGGTCCAGCTTGGACGGGCGATAGTACCCGACGGGTTCCACGATGTATTGCGGCCACACCGCGACCTTATCGCCGGGTTCAAAGGAGTTACCCACCAACGCAACTACTTCATCCCAGGGCTCGCCTTTGTCGAAACTGGTGTAGTACTGGTGCAATCCAAAAACCTGAATCACGAGGATCAAGGCCAGGGCGGAAGCGTGCCACCATGTCTTGCGAGAAGCCATCACGCCGAACGCGACGACGATCACGAAGGTCGGAAGCGGCCAGAGCACGATGCGGGTCATGAGGATCGGACGCGAGAAACTGATGAGCGTCACCAAAAGCGGGAGGCCGATCACCACCCCCCCAAGGACGACCAGCAGACGCGGATGCTTTCGGAGCGCAATGAAGCCGATCGCTGCAACCAGGAGATAGGGCAGATCGATCAGCAGTTTGATCGGCGGCGCAAAATTGATCCCGGCGCCAAACTGGCCATAGGCGCGGCGCAGTTCGGAGATCACATACTCCGCCGAAGGTTTGGGGATGTGCCAGTCGCGTAGCGTCTCGACTGAATGCTGGATGACATTCGATGCCCAGAACAACCATGCGGCGATGATGAAAGCATGAGCGACTAATGCCGCGATCACGAGACCCGCCCGGTGCTCGCGGCGGGGCAGCCAGACCACGGCCATCGCCAGTCCGCAGAGCGCGGGCAGCAGTATTGCCGTGTTGTGGGTGTACAGCGCCAGGATGCAGCAGACGACATAACCCGCCCACAGGCCAATCGATCGGGCACTGAATCTGCTGGCGAGGGCGGGTTGGGTAACCAGGATGCAGGTCGCCCATGCGGCGAGCGTGGCCAGCATCGCGAGCACGATGTAGGCCCGCGCCTCTTGGCTATACCAGATGTGGATTCCCGAGGTTGCCAGAAGCAATGCGGCGATAAGCCCGACCCGGTTCCCGCCCAGTGTGCGCCCGAAGCCGAAGACGATGCCGACCGTGAGCACGCCGATGATCACCGGCAGCGACCGGATCGCAATCTCGCTATCGCCGAACGCCAGCAGCCACACCCTCGCCATCATGTAGTACAAAGGCGGGTTGGGCTCCCGCATCGCCTCCGGCGTGAAGAACTCAGAGAACGGCCGATCGGCAAATCGCAGCGTCGCCGTCTCATCCACCCACAGCGGGATAGTGCCCAGTTGAAACACCCTAAGCAACGCCGCCACCGCCAGAATCCCCAGCAGCAAAGCGAGGGCGTAACGATCCACCCATGACCTGGTCATGGTCGGGAGTTGCGGCTCAGTGGTGACGGGGGCGACGGGGTTTATGTCTAGGCTATCCATGAAGATGGCTCTCCCATCCTAAAGGCTGCGTTCTTGACTGGGTCGTGCGAGCGCGGCTGCGGTGTGCTTCAACGCCACACGGCTTTCAAATGCTCCGGAAGCTGCAGCTAGATGCGGTCGCTGGTGTTCCATACAAACAGGCTGCTGATGAGGTAGTTCCACGCAACGCCGACCAGAATACCCGCCATGGCGTGGAGGTAGATGGTGAACTCGCCGTGGTGGTCGTGGAGGTAGGAGGCGACGCCGATGTTGGCGATCACCCCGATGCCACAGACCGCGCTGAACTTCGCCAAGCCAATCAAGTAGCTCAAGCCACGTCGCCTCTTGTCTGCGTAAGTGATCACGTTGTTGAGCGTATAGTTCATGACGATGGCCACGACCGTGCCGACGGTTTGTCCCACGATAAACTCAAACCCCAGCAGGGTGGTCACCAGCGTCAGGCACAGCATGTGTACCACGACACCGAGCGCGCCGACGGCACAGAACGACAGCAGCCTTGCTGAGATCGGCAGGCGTCGGCAGATGGTCTTATCAACAAAGAACAGCAGGAAGTCGTAGAGCACACGCGCATCGAGTTTCGACTCGCCATGCACACGCTTACGGAAAACGAATGGCACTTCGACGACGCGCGGCCGCGGCTGGGCCGACACCATCAGGTCCAGCACGATCTTGAAGCCCATCGCAGACAGGTTAGGCAAGGCCCGCTCGAAGCACTCGCGCTTTATGGCGAAGAAGCCGGTGAGCGGGTCGGTCAGTTCGAGCCCGAACACGCGGTTGGCCAGACGGATGCCGTTCTCACTGACCTTGACCCGTGACTCAGACGACAGGCCATCGGCACCGTGTTCGAGTAAGAACCGCGAAGCGGTCACCATCTCCGCCTCGGTCTGCGTCAGCTTGTCAAAGAAGTTGCGGATAATCGATTCGTCGTGCTGTAGATCGCCATCCATGACCACGATGATGTCGCAAGACGCAGCGAGGATCCCTTCCACAACCGCCGACGACAACCCCCGGCGGTTGTGCCGCGAGATCAGCCGGACCGCAGGGTTGATACGTGCAACCTCACGCACTTCGGCGGCCGTGCCGTCCGGGGAATTGTCATCGACAAAGAGCACTTCCCACTTCGCCCAGTCGATCACCCGTTGCAAACCCTCCACCAGCGGACGGATATTCGCCCGCTCATTGAAGGTCGGGACCACAATAGAAATCGCGGTGGCTTCACCGTTGGGTCTCAGTTGCTGAGTTGCGACGCCCGGACTGTCGAGAATTGGTGAAATCATAAAGGGGGCTTATTTGCCACGCAGACTGATGGCGGAAGTATACAACCGATTTTAAGCGGTGCCATTCCTTTTTTTGCGATATTTTTCTCGCGCGCTAGCAAGCAGTTGGGCTGAAATGGAAGGATGGGGGTTCTGGAGGTATGGGAAACACGGGGTGGGCAATAGACGCACGCCACTGGCTCACTTTAATTGTCGTGAAACCTGAGAACGCGTGCGAGATGGCCTTGGTGCCATAATAAAGCGTAGCGCAGGCCATGAATGACGCGAGATGGGTGTCACGCATGGCCTGCCTCGCGGCGCTCGTTGACCATGGCAGCCCTTCGCATACAGGTGTCTGTGACACTGACAATGCGCTCACAATGCACTGACATTGCTGATACAGCCATTGCTCACCAGCATGGGCTGGCTCAGCGTATCGGCTGGCTGGGGAGGTCGAAGCTTTTATAGGTTGATGGCCAGGGGGCGATTTGGACGGCTCGGGGGTCGGGGGGTTGGCCGGGCCTGTTCTGGCCTCGGAGGGATGCCACGTAGGCGGAGAGTACGAGCATCTGGTTGCGGGTGAGGCTGTATTTCCACGCGGGCATGGCGTTGTGGTTGCGGCCGTTGGCGATGATGTCGTAGAGGTCTTCGACGCGGACGACATTGACGTAGTAGTCGTCCGTGAGGTTGGGGCCGGACATCCCTTGGGCTTGCATGCCGTGGCAGCGCATGCATTGGTCGAGGTAGATGGTGCGTGCGACGGCCATGAGTGGCTCGTGCTCGGTGAGGGACATGATCGTGTCGGCGTCCGGCGTGAGGTCGCCCAACTCCGCGAGCAGGCGGTCGGCTGGGGATTCGGTTTCCCTGTATTGGAAGGCGATGAAGGCACCCCCAGCCAGCAAGCACGCGATGCCTGCGGCCCAGATCAGGTAGCGCGTGCGCGTTGCGTTGGCGTTGCTTATCATGGCTGCGGGAGGCGGGTGGACCCGCTGGTGCGTGCGGCCTGGGGCGCGGCAGTTGGCTGGGTGGCGGAATAATTGGGGGAAGCGGTGGGGGTGGGATTCGAACCCACGGTAACCCGGAGGCTACGCCGGTTTTCAAAACCGGTCCATTCGACCACTCTGGCACCCCACCGGGGCGTTTTCTGCGGTGGCTGGGCTGATTCTAGGGCATGCGGGGGTGCAA
>JBGTLW010000369.1:0-11566 GCA_041743835.1 Phycisphaeraceae bacterium
ATCAGCCCCGGCCGACGCCCCCCGAGGCCCGGAGCGGCTGCCGTCGCCGCCCTGCGGCTCGGTTTCGGGCAACAGGGCGGACTCGGGCGAGCCGCCGTCCGGGTCATTGATCGTGCCGAGCGTGTCCGTGCCGTAGGCTTCCAGGCCGATCGGTTTGTAACCGTCGTTGCCCCACTTCACTTCCTCGAACGGCGCATCGGTTGCCGCAAGGATCGCGTTCAGGGGCACGCCCATCTCGAACCAGCCCTTGGCCTGTTCGACCAGCTCAAGGTTCGCCCGCTGGATTGCCGGCACGGTCGAGCTGTCGAACCATGAGAACAATGCAGACCCCCGCCCGGCCGCTTCGCGCTTGCCCGCGCGATAGCCCCGGTTGCAACGCTGGGGGAACGTCACAGCTCTGCGCCGGGCTTCCTGACCGCGAAGTGATCGGTCGCCTTCCCATTTCGACAAGACGGCCTCATCCCATTCCTCGGCGAACCGCGATCCCCGAGGCACCACGGTATTCGCCCAGAACATCCGGTCTGCGGCGTCGGCGTGCGCCCGGTTGTCATTCTCGTAGTAGCCGGCCACGCTGGGCGGGACGTTGTAAGCCGAGCAGATGTCTGTGCGTGCCATCCGCTTAAGTTCCGGGAACTCCGCATCTTTGAAGCTCGTGCCCATCGTCTGCCATTTCAACCCGCCATACAGCACCAAGTGTCGGCGGCGCTGGCGCACGCCGCGCCGCTCATCCAGCGATGACCGCACGTCGCTGATCTGCGGCTCTGTCGGTGTCCCGTCCATCGTGAACACGCCGCCAGGCTCAACGCCGTTGTCCAGGCTCGCTTCGTTGGCAAGGTCGCTCTTGTAGTATTGGTTGATCGCAAGTTGAACGGCCTTGCGCGGGCTCAACCCTTGCAGCGGATCGTGCGGGTTCTCATGGTCCGGGTCGATGACCTGATGCACCTGCTCCACCGAAAGCGTCACCCGGAAACTCGACGGCGCACCTGCCGGCCGATACTTCCAGGACAACACTTCGCCCGTGCGCCGGTCGATCACAGCCTCCATCTGTGCAGGGCACACCGGCACCACCTGGTACGGCCGGCCCAGCGTGTCCAGTTCCATCACCCACAACACCGAGCCGAACAAGTCGATGATGGCGCTGGTTGCTTCCCAGAACGCCCGCCGTGTCATCCGTGGGTTCGGCCGCTCGATCAGCTCAACCACCGGCCCCGATTCGAGCACCTGGTCATCGAGCGTTGAGACCGTCAACGGCATACCCGCGATCGCCTGTGCCCTCGCGCGGACACACGCGAACACAGCCACCACCTGCGAGTAAGGCCGCGTCGGGCGCTCCGCACTACCGCCTCGGTCGAAGTGATGCGCCAGCTCGTGCTGGTTCAGGCTTCGACCGGCCAGCACCAAGCCGGCGGCTTTCACGCGTTGGAAGATGCCTGCTGGTTTCATACGAATACAGCTCCCAGTGCAACGTGTGAAAGTGAACCCGCCCGCAACGCCAGCGCACCGGCATACGCGATATCACAGTGCGAATCGGCCATCAGGGGGTTCGGGGTCTCGTGTAGCTTTAACCGCCGTGAGTCGCCAGCGCCGGTCTCTTCGCGCTGGATCGCGTACAGGTCTGTCGCGATGAACTTGTGCGGGCCATCCACTGGCGGGATCGCCTGCCCGCCGTCGCCGAACGTCGTGGCCAGCGTGCTGCCAAGGTCGCTCTTGCGCCGCCCGCCGAAGTCCACCGGCTCCCAGCGGTCCCCGTACAACTCGCGTAGGGTTTCGTTGCTGTCCATCCCGAGGCCAGTGGCATCACCACACCCGACCGCACCGATGGGGGCACTCATGACCGAACGCACCACGGTGCGCTGAAGCTCGAACGCCGCATTGTGCATCAGGACCAGGAAACGAAGCCGCTTGGGCATCCCCGGCATTGCGTGGTTCACCCACAGCGCCGAGAGGTGCCCCCGGCGTGCCACGTCCCAGCCGATCTCAAGCCGGCCGCGGTCAGGTAAACCCCGATCAAAGAACATTCCATCCCAGCCCGATTCCCCCTCAACGCGCAGCAGGTCGAACGGCTGATCGCGCCCAAGATCGCCAGCGGCGATGAGCTGTGCCCACCGCACCAGCGCGTCCAGGTCGCCGGTGAACTGGCATTCATACTCGCGCGCCCAGCCCGATTCATCGCCATAGAGTTTCTTGAACTCTTCGAGCGTGCAGGGTTCGCCGTCGCTGCCCTTGAGCACGAAGCCCTCGGCGATGGATTGATGGATGTCACAGAAGTGGACGCTGTAGGTCTCGGGGTCGCTGACCAGCTCGAAGAACTTGGAGTTCTTGCCGCGCGGTGTGCTGATGGCGATCACCTGAAATCCCCGCGTCGCCAGGGGGAACACAACCCGCCAATGGTCATACCCGCCATTGGGGAACAGGCCGAACTCGGTGAAGATTACGTTCCCGGTGAGGCCCGCGAGCGTGTCGGGATCGCGGCCGGGCAGGCTCACCACCTTGCCGCCATTGGGAAGCCGCAACTCACGCGCTTTGAACTCGAACAGTTCGTCGATGTCACGGTCATAAATCCGGCCGGCTTGACGCTCGACGGTCTCTAACGCGATCTTGTATTTCTTCGCCCACCAGACACACTTATCGAACGTCTCGTCGGCTTGGCGTTGTGTAAGCGACACGATGTACCAGGTGTCGCCCTTGGCCAGGGCTTGAAGCACGGCCTTGGCAGCGGTCGTGAAGTCTTTGCCCTTTTGACGGTGCCAGCAAACGACCTGCACACGCGACTCATCAGCGAAGAATCGCTTCTGCGCCGGGTCGAGCTGAACACCTTCGAGCTTGGGCTTGCTCATCAGACTTGCCCCCTCTGGTCATCGATCAGCTTGCGACGGCCGGCGTTGAGGTACGCGGCAACCAGAGCGGTGACATCGGCCTCATCGGTGCAGACTGACAAGTCGATCCCCGACACATCCAGCGCCGCGAGCACGCCATTGAGCACGTCGGCCGGGGCCAGCGCAGACGGCGCACGGCTCGACACTTCAATCACGTATCGACACCCCCTGATGCCGATCAGGTCGGCCAGCGAATCAGAAGGATCGGGTTGTGAAGTGGTGTGCGTTGGCATCCGTGCCTTGGCGGGGGGTCAGTCGTGGGCCAGAATCTCGGCAGTTACAGCGTCGGTGAGTTCACGCGACCATCGCTCGTAGCGCCGCATCGCTTTGTCTTCCGCAGCCTGCATATCGCGGCTGGCTTTGCTATGCTTGAACTCTTCGGCAAGCATCGTGTGTGCCCGCGCCATCATGTCAGGCTCAAGGCGGCGCATGACCACTTGCGTGACCATGTCGGCGAGTAAGTCGCTTACGCGATCAGGACCGACCTGCCCGAACTTCTCCAGGCGCATCATGCAGCATCGCTTCGACTCGGCCAGCACTTCACGCACGAAACCGTCCATGCCACCGGCAACTTCGATCGCGGAAACACCCTGAAAAATAGCCTTATTTGCCATTTCCGTGCCCTTCTTGCAGTTGTTCGTTAATCCTATCGATTAAATGCTTCTCTTCATCAGGTAGCCAAGTTCGGTGCTTCAATCCGAGTTGCTCATATTCGAGTTTGCTTGCCCAGAGCTTTGCCAGTTGAACAATGAGATAGATCATCGGCTGAGAGTTAGAAACCTTGTCCCATTGATCCAACAAGCCACGGATCGAGAGTTCTTCGGTCTGGAACTGTCTGTACTGACCCATGTGCGGCATCAAATAGTGCGCCCATGATGGGTCAAAAGAGTGCATTTTTTCAGCGCTATCAACGACTCGAATTGCCAAGGCCAACCTTTTTCGGTTGGACTCATCTAAGCCGCTACTCCCTTGCTGAATCATTTCTTGGGCCAGCCCCTCCCACACTGTGGCATCTGCCTTAACAATGGCCCGAACAAACCCGGCCGCCTCCGGCAAGTAGCGCCGTGCGACTTCACACATCAGGTCGAAAGTTGGTGCAGCCTCTAAGCTGGATCGTTGCTGCGCCTCGGGGACTTCCGGCGGCTCCAACCGTTGATCTTCTTCATTCAACAACCAGAGAGGATCAACTCCTAACGCTTGCGCGAGTTTGATGCCTTCGGTAGGTGGAGGAACATTGCCTCGATGCAACAACAGGCTAACGGTGCCCTTGCGAAGCCCGGCAGCCGCATCGATGTCGGTCTTGATGCGACCTTCACATCGAGCGCGGAGCTTCTGCGCAAAAAGACTCGGTGACTCTGGTGCCATGAACGGCATCGTAGCAGCAGTTGCATCCGTGCTTGCCATATTGCATATTGTGACGCATCCTTGCAATTTGTCAAGTCTCATATTATTATGCAATGCGGGCGAGCAGCCCAATGCGGCCAACAGGCCAGAAAGGAGAGCATTAGCCGGTCCCAGTCCGGCTGGCGTGGGGCGCAGTAAAAAGCCCCTCGCCTGGTGTCCACGAATCCCGTCAAGAACTGTTCACACCAAACGAGAGGCAACGAAATGCTACACGATCAACAGGAAAAATCCACCCACACCGCATCTGCTTTGAACCGTATGAGCAAGGACGCTCAAACCAACCCGACCGCAGCCTTCGCCGAGCTACGCGGCGAGCTGAATCTTGACCGCGAACACGTGGCGTTCCACGATCGACGCTTCGGCCTGCCCGTGCCGCTTGGCGCGTTGGTATGGATCAGCGAAGTCGATGAAGCGATCGTCGTCGGCGGCACCGATGAGATCGCGATCGTCGTGGACGCCAAAGGCAGACAGCACGCCGAGCGCTGGGGCGTGGTCACCGTCCAGGCATCCGGCCCCGCGTGGCTCCATGATCCCGCTAAAGCCCGAAGCATCCCGGCCGAGGCCGACCCCGCTGGCCGATTCTTTGAGCTCGCGCGCAAGCTCGCGGCACTTGAAGATGAACTGGATCAAGCGACGCTTGGCGCGAACCTGCCTGTCGCGATACGCGACCTGGCCGAAGAGGCGAATGAAGCGCTCGCGCCAACGTTGCGCGCCGCGTTCGATCGCCTGGTGAAGCTGGCCGGCGATGCGCTGGCCAGCGGTGAGAACAACACGCGCGGGAAGGCGGTGGCCTCATGACCGCACTTCCCATCCCCCGAACCGTCAACGCTGGTTCACCGCCAGCGATCGATGACACGCGCTGGATTGCGCTCAACGAAGCGGCCGAGCGCTTGAGCCGCGACCCTGCACACCTGCGCCGCCTGGCACGCGAGCAGCTTGTCGGGCTTGGCCTGGCGGTGAAGCAGGCTGCCAAGGCCGACGAACCCGAACGCTGGTACATCGCTCGGCGGTGGAACCTGGCGTTGTCGCCGGGGCAGGCCGGCGACACTCACCGCGCGCCCGAGTTGTCCGACTTCCCTCGTCATAAGGTGCGCGAGGCGCTGGACAAGGTGGCGGTGCTTCAGGCGTACCGCGAGCTGAAGGGAACCATCCGTGAGGCGGTGAGTTCCTGGCTGCCGCAGTTCATCGCCCAGCAGCAAGAGCGCTATCCCGATCTGAAGTTCACCGGGCGCACGCTTCGCCGGTGGGACAAGGACTATCAGGGGCCGGCCGATCTGCCGAAGCTGATCGACACGCGCGGCGGGAACCAGACGGAACAGGCCGACCCCGCAGCGTGGGACTATTTCAAAGCGCTCTACCTCAACGGCAACTCACCGGCGACAAAGCAGTGCTGGCAGCAGACGCGGCACTATGCGAAGCAGGCGGGCATGAGCTGGTGTTCCTATCGCGCCTGCTGCGCTCAGCTCGACTCCAAGATCAGCCCCGAGCAGGCGGCGCTGTACCGAAGCCCGAAGGACTACAAAGACCGCTTTGAAGCGCCTTTGAAGATGGACCCTGACACGTTCGCGCCGGGGCTGTGCTGGATCGGCGATCACGCGCAGCTCGACGTGTATTGCAGGTCCGGCCAACGCAAGGTTCGGCCGTAC
Source organism: Phycisphaeraceae bacterium (assembly GCA_041743835.1). Taxonomy (GTDB): domain Bacteria; phylum Planctomycetota; class Phycisphaerae; order Phycisphaerales; family Phycisphaeraceae; genus JBGTLW01. Next base: position 5,927 of record JBGTLW010000369.1, read on the forward strand.
CTCACTGCCTGGCAGGACTGGAAGAGTCGCAAGATCGTCGGCTGGGAGCTTGTCGAGATACCCGATGCGATGTCGATCCTGACCGCGTTTCGGCGGGCGATCCTCGACCCGTCGAACCACGGCGGGCCTGACTACCTCTGGCAGGACAACGGCCGCGACTTCGACGCGACGATGCTGGTCGGCTCGACCAAGCAGCATCGCCGCGTGGACCCTGAAGAACGCTTGCGCTTGCGCATGGGCGAGAGCGACGGGCTTTATGGTTACCTGAAGATCGGCGTCATCAGCGCGATACCCTACAACTCGAAGGCCAAGGGTCGGCTCGAACGATGGTTCAGGCGGTTCCACAACGAGCACGACAAGACCTATGAATCGTACACAGGCAGCAAGACCGAGGACAAGCCCGAACGGCTCAAGGGCCTGCTGAAAGAGCCGTGGCGGCTGCCGACCTTCGAGCAGCTCCGCGAGAGCATCGGCGAGTATATCCAGCACTTCAACGCCAGCGCCGAGCACGCGAAGGAAGACCTTCGCTTGCCTGATGGTCGGCGCTGCTCGCCCGATGAAATGATGGCTCGCTGCCCGCGCGTGCGGTCGTATGACCGCAAGGCGATCGACCTGCTTTTGCGGGCGCAGCAGGAACCGCGGGCCGTGACAAAGGAAGGCGTCAAGCTCCGCGTGGCTGGGGGAACCACGGCCTACGGTGTCCACGACAGCCGCATCCGATCGTTCATCGGGACCGGCCGCAAGGTTCGCCTGACTTACGATCCACAGGACACGCGCGAGGTCCACGCATGGACCGAGGATTGGAAGTGGATCGGCGAGTTGAAGAACAACCGATTCGGCAACGTGGGCACAGCGGTATCGATCGCAGACCTGAAGGAATCCATCGCGGAACACCGCAAGCATAAGAAGACGCTTCGCGACATTGACAAAGACCGTTTGAAGCACGTTTTGAGGCGTCCCGATGAGCTGGCGGTCGGCATCGCCAAGCGCAAGACCGAGCCGCTTGAAGCGCCGACGATACAGCCGGTGCTCACGCCACTCGACGCCCAGGCATCGCGTGCCGGCCGTGACATCGAGCAGACGCGGGACGGGCGGTTCAAGCACGTACCGATGCCCGATCTTAGCGCGCTGCTGAAGCGTGCCGAAGAACGTGACGCCGAGTTGGCGTTCGACTTTGAGGCGCACGCCAAGGCTGCTGGCAATCGATCGAAGCCCAGCGATGGGGCGGGCGACCTTGAAAGTCACGAGCCGGACACCATCACCGATCCGCCTGAAAACATCCTCGACAGGCTCGCAAGGGTGTATGGCAATCCGCAGTACCGTGACCCTGAAGAACTCGATCTGAGGGATAGCCTCCGGCAGCCGCGCGTGGTGGGTGGGGGTGCAGCATGAGCAAGCTACCCGAACTGTTCGACCAGCTCGCACGTGATGCCCGGCGCTTGAGAGTCGGGCAGGCGTTGCCCGAAGATGGCAAGCTCACGCCCGAGCAGATTCAGGCGGTGCAGGCCGACTTGAAGTTCATGCTTGAGCAGCCAGGCGTCACGAGGCTGAGTGTTACAGATGCGCTCGGCAAAGGATTCGCTCGGACTTCGCTCTGGCGTTTCCTCAAAGCCAATCCCCTTGACGATGACAACAGGGCCGATGTGGACCGGATCGCGCGAGGCGTGAACCGCTTCATCGAAACCATAGCGCGCCGCAGCCATTCCAAGCTGCCGGCCGGGTTCGTGGAAACCAGCGCCGCCAGGAAGATGCTGGTGGTTGTCGAGAAGTGCATCGAGCTGTGCGCTATTGGCCTGATCGTGAGCGATGCGGGGCGTGGCAAGTCTATGACACTGGAAGCAGCCAAGGGCATCTGGCCGGGCACGCTGCTGATTCGTGTCCGCCAGGCGAGCAAGTCGCCGACTGGCTTGGCGCGGCAATTGGCCGACGCGCTTGAGCTTCGATGCCGGACTCTCGCCGGCTCCCAGGTGCAGACCCGCGTCATCGACGCGTTGGCCGGGACCGGCCGGGCGCTGCTGATCGATGAGGCCCACCAGCTCAAGCATGAGGCGTTGGAGTTCCTGCGCGACGTGCACGATGAGACGGGCTGCCCGATCATCCTGGCCGGCACGGTCCGACTGGCGGATGCCGTGTCCGATGCGCAGATGTTCTTCGGCCAGTTCGCAAGCCGCATCGCGCTACGCCTGGACCTGACCGAGCAGCTCGCGGCCGAGGCGGGCGGCGACGGCGGACCGAAGCCGCTTCACAACGTCGATGAGATCAGACGGCTGTACGCCTCGGACAAGGTGCGATTCAGCGACGACGGGCTGATCCTGCTCCAGCGGATCGCGAACGTGCCCGGCCTCGGCGGGTTGCGCCTCTGCTCCAAGGTTGTGCAGGTCGCGGCCTCGGCGGCGCGTGCGAACGGTGCGGAGACGATCGACGCGAAGCTGATCGTGCAGGTGATGCGGATGCTCTACGGCAAGCGGTACGCGGTCAGCTCGATCGAGCGGGCCGTCGAGCAGAGCTGCGTGATGGTCGCGTAGCGGTTTGTTGACAAGGACTATAGAAGGGTGCCAAGGATGGCTCATCGTAACCTATACAAGCGGACGGAGAAGCTCGCGGATCGCTTGGAAGCGGCGCTGGCCGAGATGGCATCCTGGCGATCGAATCCTGTTGAGGCCGGCGTGGGCGACAGCCCACGTCGGCTTGTTCTTCCGGCCCTGATCCGGCTCAAGATGGTCGGCTCCCGAAGCATAATCCTCAAGCTCCCGAAGCGTGAGTTGCACCGCCTGTGCGCCCAGATGCTCACGCCCGGCGTAACGGTCGCCGACGCATTGCGCTCGCTTTCGCCGGCTGGCCAGGTCCGGGTGAGTCGGTCGGCCGCGTACCGCTTCCATCGTGACCTTCACTGGGCGATCGATTCGCATTACCGAGGGCTTCCGTACCTGGCCGCAGAGAAGGAGTTCCGCCAGATGCCCGACCGTGCGCGGAGCACGTCGAAGCGTGCGGCGGGGCGAGTTCGAGGCCGGTCGAAGAAGGCGCGCTCGCGGCGTCGCGGGTGATTATCGGCCTCAAAAGGGCCGGGCGCTCCGCGCCCGCGCCCGCCCCCTAAACCGCGTTTCGGCGCTGTGAAGGGGGGTTGAAACGGGTTCAAAAGTGGTTCGTGGCCATTTCGCGCCACGCCCGATCCGGCTGGTGTGGCTCGGGGCGATTCTCATCTAAGTATCTGCAATAGCGCGGGTTGCAATCCTCTCCCGCGCTTTCCCTCCAATTGTCGCGGTTTCCCGGGCTTGGCCAGTTCGCCATGCCCGGTACATTTACGCAACAAAATCCTTGCCCCCGTCCCGCAATTCGCTAGAATGCTAGACAACTTTGATCCGTATACTTACTGTTAGGCGACAAGCATGCTGCTGGCATACGCAACACCGCCGATCTGGTTTTTAGCGCTGCTTCTTATTGCTTGGGTGCTTGTTGCTCTGCCCTTAGCACTCGCCGCACTGATTTTCTTCGACCGTTTAGGACGTAGAAAGCCAGGTCGACCATGGCATCTCCCACTGATTGCAGTATCGTCTGTCGTGAGTGCTGCCTTACTGTATGTAAGATACTTCGTATGGGTTTAAGCGAGAGTCGCCTAACCAGCCGCTGCAGCGGCTGTGTTTGAAGTCAAGCGGTTTGGAGTGATTTTTCGGGTTGTTTTTCGGGGTTGCTTTGGCATGTGGTGTGCTCCGGATTCCGGGGGTTCCAGGTTTCGTTGTTGCGGACCATCGTGTTGAGCATCGTCAGCAGTTTTCTCATGCAGTGCGTAGGTCCGGGCCTGCCCGGACACAACAGGCGTGCCGCGCAAAAAATTGTCCGGGCAGGCCCGGACCTACTAACTGGTCGGTACAATGGTGGGCATGGGATGACGCATCGTCGGGCTCCTGTAAAAGGGGTTCGGATACACACCACGCTCAGATTGTCCCCGGCCGTGCAAGCACAGCCAACAGGAAACCCGGCGTCATCCCTATCTGAACGCTTCTACGTTAGGCGACACTATGTCAGCCACATCGCACTTTCGCTTAGCGGATGCGTGGTCAGGGCACCGAGTTGCGGTGATTGCGTGGACTGTGTCAATAGCGTTACTTCCAATGCATCCGTTTGTGTCGTGCGATGTCAGTGGCAGCATCGGCATTGTGGGGATGGTTTGCGCAATAGTCGCTGGTATCGCGGAGACGTGGTTTGCGCCCTATCGACGCTGGAGTTTTGCTCTGTTCGGCGCTGGCGGGTGGGTCTTGGTGCTCCTGTCTCCGATGTTCGTACACTGAATCGCCTAACCATCACTATGTAAGCCGGGCTGCCAAGGGTGGATGATCGTCGATCAGCATCTTGCCTCTCTGTGCGGTTGGTTTCTTTGGCGAGGTTCGTTCACACCACGATTCGCCCCCGGAAAGGTGCCCGCAGGCGGTCGGCCGGCGGTGTGGTGCGGCCCGATTCGACTTTGCGCTTCCTCTTCCTGGGGTGAATCGCCGCACACCCGGTCGAGCCGGGCGGCGTGAGCGGGGCGCGGCGGTATGATGGGTTGGGGCGATGAATGGCCGCGCCGGGCGGGCAATAGGTCGGGGCCCCGCTGCGTTACGCCATGATGAACAGCACGAATAGCCTGCGCCTGTCCCGGGCCCGATCGGCCGCGTTTACGCTGATCGAGCTGCTGGTGGTGATCTCCATCATCGGCATCCTCATCGCGATCCTGCTGCCGGTCATGGCTCACGTCCGGTCGTCGGCTGAGAAGGTCACGTGCAGCTCCCAGCTCCGGCAGATCGGGCTGGTCTTTGAGATGTACGCCCAGGACCACAAGGACTTCTTCCCCGTCGCCAAGTACATGCCCGACCCGTTCCTGTCTTCCTCGCCCGACCCCGGCCTGCCGGATACGCTCAAGCATTACCTCGACAAGGACACCGCAGACGGGCGGATATACCAGTGCCCGGACGATAGCCAGGTCTTCGCGCTCTCGGGCATCAGCTACGAATACAACTTCTCGCTGGGGGGCAACACCATCGCCAGCCACCTCGAACGCAGACACTTCCGCAGGATGAACATCCAGGCGAGCCAACTGGCGGTCAGCAAGGACTTTGACAACGCGGTGTTTGACCTGCAAGACGGCTCGACGATAGATGTGCCCATGCGCCACCTCCAGCGGAACATCCTCTTCGCGGACGGCCACGTCGGCCGGCTTGAACTCAACTGAGCGGCTACCGAAGAAAGCCGCAACATCGCGGGTAATGGTCCCCGACCCGCCCTATTCGTGTGAAATGGAACCCAAGCTATGATCGACACACTCAAAGAACACAAGAAGGTGGCGGCCCTGGCGCTGCTGGCGGTGGTGGTGTTATTGGCGGGCGGGTATTACGCATGGTCGATCATGCCGCCCCCGATGCCCACGACGGCGGAAGAAGCTGTGGCGCTGGTGAAATCCGAGAAGTTCCAGAAGCTGCCGGAGAACCAGAAGCGGGCGTACCACGACCGAATCGCGGAGGTCATCGGCCCGCTGGACCCCGAGCAACGCCGGGAGCTCATCCGCAACCGCGACAACCGCGACGCCAACCGCGACATCATGCGTGCCATGATGATGCAGCGCGCCAGGGCGTACGCGCTCGCGGATGAACCCGAACGCCAGAGGCT
>JBGTLW010000370.1:0-6764 GCA_041743835.1 Phycisphaeraceae bacterium
GACGCCAACGCACAAGCCACCCCAAGCGACCGCCCCCCGCGCGAAGAACTCACCGATGAAGAGCGAGAGAAGCGCGACGAGGAACGCCGACGCGACATGCGCGACCGCATCGAGACTTGGGTGAACGAAGGCAACGGCCAGGAACACGCGCTCATGCGCGAATACTTCAAAGCCATCCGCGAGGGATGGGACAACCCCCCGCAACGGCCCGACCGCGATCGCTCCTGAACCGCGATTGAAACAAGCGTTCTGCCAGACGCCACGACTCAGGCTAAGTCGAGCAGTGCCGCCTCGATCACCAGCCCCGGCCCAAACGCGAGCACGACACTTCGGCCCCGTGTCCCCTGCGCAATCAAACGCTCGACAATGAAGAGCACCGTCGGCGACGACATATTGCCGTGCTCCGCCAACACGGACCGGCTCGGTTCACACAAGCCATCCGTCAGGCCAAGCGACGAGGCGACCGCGTCGATCACCTTCGGCCCGCCGGGGTGAATCGCCCACCCTTGGATGTCGTTTAGCGTAAGTCCCTGCCCGCTCAACCAAGCGGTTAGCCATGGTCGCAGGTTTGTTTTCACCAGTGCGGGAACTTCCGGGCTCAGGGTCATCTCGAAGCCGTGATCGCGGATACGCCAGGCCATCGCTCCAGATGAATCGGGCACGATCGTGGATGCCTGTGCCAGCAGCCGCACGCCATCCTTCGACCCGCGCGACGCCACGCCGACCACCGCCGCGGCCCCATCCGCGAACAGCGCGTTGGCAACCACGTGCTGCGCGTTGTAGCCGTATTGAAAGTGGATGCTGCACAACTCCACACACACCATCGCCACCGGCCGGCCCGGGGAAGCCCGGCCCATCGCGTCCATCACACGCAGCCCGTTGAGCGCACCGTGGCACCCCATGAATCCCACCGACGTTCGGCCGACACCCGGCGGCAAGCCAAGCCGCTCGATCAAACTCAGATCAAGCCCCGGCGCGATAAACCCGGTGCAGGACACCGCAACCAGATGCGACACATCCTGCGGCTTCACACTTGCCCGCTCAAGCGCATCCTGCAACACCCCGATTGCCAATGGCAAGGCCTCACGCTCGTAAAGCCTCATGCGATCCCCGATACTCGGCCCACGATCCGCAGCATCAGTAGGAAGCGGCATCAACTGGCCCAGGCGATCCATGCCCTTGGGAGTCGAGCCGTTGCTTGCGACGACACACGCCCTGCTCTTCACGGTGGTGCGGTCAAACACGCGGCCGACCTTGTCACGCTGCGGCTGCGTGCTCGCGCATCGGCTCTGCGCGCAAGCTGAAAGCGCTTGCTGCGAGATCGGGTGGTCCGGCGTGCGGGTCGCGATGGCGGTCAAGTTGAAGCCGAGGGATGGCTCAGGCATGATGCGCCTCCCGCGGCCGATTGAGGTGGTTCAGGATGGGGTCGGCCACCGCCGGCCAGCCCGCCAACACCCCCACCGCCAGCCGCATCGCCCAGGGCCGATGCAGCAGGCACGCTATCGCGCGGCAGGCGATCTGCCGACGGCCGATCTCCTTGCGATACGCCCGAGTCCATGCGTGCCCGATACCAGCGTCCCAGCTTTCCGCTGCCCGCAAAGCGTGTGGCACCACAGCTGCGCCCCCCGCGATCGCCCACGCCATCCCCTCCCCCGTGAAAGGCTCGACGTAACCCGCCGCATCCCCCACCAACAACACACGCTCAGCAAACAGCGGCACCCGCTGCCGGGTCAACCGTGGCGTGCCGATCACCCGCGCCCCTTCCAGCCCGCGCGGAGCCTCAACACCCGCTTCATCGAAGATGCTACGGAGCAACGCCACCGCCCCGCCCGCCTCCCGCACCGCGTCCGGCGATACCGCAGCCGCCACATCCGTCCGCCCGTCCTCCAGCCGCACCATCCCCGCATACCCCTGCCGACCACACGCCATCACAACCCGCCCCCACGCCACGCCAGACCCTTCATCCAGCACCGCGCCCAACCCAATCCACGAAGCCGCCCGCTGACGCACCACAAAGCCGCCATGCTCCGCCAAGCTGCGCCCACTCAGGCCATCCGCAACGATGACGCAGCCCGGCCGAACCGTGCGCTCCCCGTGCTTATCACACAACGTCACCAAGCCGTCGCTCGCCACACGCGCATCGGTTTGCGTCAACACCCGCGCACTAGTTGCGGCCACCTGCTCGATCAACGCGTTGTCCAACGCGCTCCGAGAGACCGCCACCCCGCCGGGCAATCGCACCGATGCGTGACGCCCACCCGCATGAAGCTCCAAAGCCTCCAGCTTCCGCCCGTGTAGCGATCCCATCACGTCCCCCAGCCCGAGGCCTTCCAACCGCGCCACCGCCCGCTGATTCAGGCAACACCCACAGACCTTGTCCCGCGGGAACAGCGCGCGATCCACCAGCCACACCCGCGCCCCGAGCCGCGCAGCCGTCAGCGCTGCCGTGCTCCCCGCGGGCCCGCCGCCGACCACCAGGATGTCCGGCCCATCACGCATCGCGGCTCCAGGTCATCTGCATGCGAAACGGGAAGTGCCGCGAAATCGTCGTGCCACGCATCCCCGCCCGCTCCGCGAGTGCCCTCAGTTCGCCCGGCGTAAACGCCGCCCGCACCGAGCGTGGCCCATCAACGTGCACCACACGCGACCGTGAAAGCCCGCGCGTCCCCAACCAGGCCGCCGCCTCACCCAAACGCGACCGCCGCAGGTCATCCACCACCACCGCGCCACACGCGTCCGCCATCCGACCCAGCAAGTCTGCCACCGCGTCCGTTTCGAGGTGATGCAGAAACAGCGTGCAGACCATCGCGTCGTAACCCGATGGCAATGCCCCACTGCTCAGGTCATGCTCAATGAACTTGCAGCCCAGGCCCTGCAAAGCCGCCGCCTGACTCGCCGTGTCCACCGCCAACCGGCTGATGTCACACCCATCAAACCGCACCGCCGCGTTTGCCCCGTCCGCGATCCGTTGCAATCCGCACGTGACATCACCGCCGCCGGACGCCAGATCAAGCACCCGCGCTTCCCGCCCGACGATCCCACGCAGCAGCGGCACCAACCCGCGCCAGACGTAATGCGCGCTCCGCGATATCGCGTTCACCCGCGCCAGCCCCCGCAACGCGCGCCGGTGCTCCGCCGCCTTTAGCGCCGGGTCATCCATCAGTTCCCCCACGAGTTCTCTCGGGCGCACGCCCATCAGCGTATGCATCGCAAAAGTATAGCGCCTCAAAAGACGCCGCCCGACCGCTGCCCTACAGTTACAGCAATGCACCAAGCCACCGCCATAGCCCCAATCACCGTCGCCGTGTCCGGCAGCACCGGGCTGATCGGCAAGACGCTGTCCCAAGCCCTGCGCGAGCAAGGCCACACCGCCGTGCCCATCGTCCGCAAACCCCCCGCCAAAGCCGAGCGCGCGATCTACTGGGATCAGGATGCAAACTCACTCGACGCCACCGCGATACAAGGCATCGATGCCGTCATCCACCTCGCGGGTGAGTCGATCGTCGGCCGGTGGACCCCAGCCAAACGCAAACGCATCCTCGAAAGCCGCGTCAACAGCACCGCCCTCATCGCCCGCACCATCGCCGCGCTACCCGACAAGCCGCGCGTCATGGTCAGCGCCTCAGCCGTGGGGATCTTTGGCGATCGCGGCGACACACCGCTCGATGACACCGCCCCGTCAGGAAAAGCCGGCGAGGGCTTCCTGCAACAAGTATGCGAGCAGTGGGAAGCCGCAGCCGACCCCGCAAGGGCCGCGGGCATCCGTGTCGTCCACCCGCGCATCGGCATGGTCCTCGCCCGTGACGGCGGCGCACTGCCCACCATGCTCACCCCCTTCCGCTTCGGCCTCGGCGGAACACTCGGCGATGGCTCGCAATGGATCGGCTGGCTCCACCTCGACGACCTCGTCCAGATCCTCATCACCTGCCTGCACAACACCCACCTCGCCGGCCCCGTCAACGCCGTCGCACCAAACCCCGTCACCAACCGAGAACTCACCAAAACACTCGGCCGCGCCCTCCATCGCCCAACCATCCTCCCCGTCCCACGCTTCGGCGCACGCCTGGCATTCGGCAACCTCGCGGACGAGCTGCTGCTCGCAAGCCAGCGCGTCGTGCCACGCAAGCTCGAAGCCGCGGGCTTCACCTGGCAACACCCCAAACTCGAATCCGCCCTCCGCGACCTGCTGCAAACAAAGGAAACCGCGTGAGCAACACCGCACACCCCGCGCCGACAATCGTCTGGTTCCGCACCGACCTGCGCCTCGCGGACAACCCCGCACTCGCCGCCGCCATCGCGCGCGGCGGCCCCGTCATCCCCGTGTTCATCTGGGCACCCGAAGAAGAAGCGCCCTGGCAGCCCGGCCGCGCATGGCAATGGTGGCTGCACCAATCCCTCGCCTCACTCCAAGCCGCCCTCCACAAACTCAACCTCCGCCTCATCCTCCGCCAAGGGAACAAGCTCGCCGCGCTGCGCGATCTCATCCGCGAAACACAAGCCCAAGCCATCTATTGGAACCGCCGCTACGAGCCCGCCATCATCGAACGCGACAAGCGCATCAAGCTCGCCCTCCGAGCCGATGGCTGCGAGGTTGAAAGTTTCAACAGCCACCTGCTTTACGAGCCGTGGCAAGTCCAGACACAGACCGCCACACCTTATAAAGTTTTCACGCCCTTCTGGAAGGCCTGCCAGGCCATGGCCGAGCCGGACGCCCCGCTCGCCCCACCCACACCCAAGCAGTGCAAAGCCGCCGCCTTCGCCGCGTCCGCCCCCGACTCGCTCCCGCTCGATGCGCTGGGCCTCATGCCACGCATCCCGTGGCACACCGGCATGGCCGCATACTGGACGCCCGGCGAAGCCGGCGCGCAAACCCGCCTGACCACCTTCCTCAACGACGCCATCCGCAACTACAAAGACCAACGCGACTTCCCCTCCGTCGACGGCACCTCCCGCCTCTCGCCCTACCTGTGCCACGGCGAAATCTCCCCGCGCCAAGTCTGGCACACCATCCGCCGGTTCATCAGCGACAGCAAGCAAAAACTCACCCCAGCAGCGGAAAAGCAGTGCTGGGCCTACCTCCGCGAGATCGGCTGGCGAGAGTTCGCCTACCACATCCTCTACCACTTCCCACACACACCCGGAAGCCCGCTCCAGGAAAAGTATCAAAGCTTCCCCTGGCGCAACGACCCCGCCCAACTCCGCGCCTGGCAGCGCGGGCAGACCGGCTACCCGCTCATCGACGCCGGCATGCGCCAGCTCTGGCAAATCGGCTGGATGCACAACCGCGTCCGCATGGTCGTCGCATCCTTCCTCGTCAAGGACCTGCTCATCAGTTGGCAAGACGGCGCCGCCTGGTTCTGGGACACCCTCGTCGATGCCGACCTCGCCAACAACACGCTCGGCTGGCAGTGGGCCGGGGGATGCGGAGCCGACGCCGCCCCCTATTTCCGCGTCTTCAACCCCACCCTCCAAAGCAAAAAGTTCGACCCGGACGGAAAATACATACAACAGTTCATACCCGAACTGTCTAATACCGACCCCCGACAACGCCACGCCCCGTGGGAAACACCCGCCCCGCTCCTGGACCACACCGGCTACCCCGACCCCCTTGTGGACCACGCCAAAGCCCGCAACCGCGCGTTGGCCGCGTTTGATGTGGTGAAATCCCACTAACCCCCAGCGCCCTATTCCCCAACCGCTTACTCACGTGCGCGGCTCTGTCCTGCGCCTCCCTCCCCCCAAACTTCCTCACCCTAACGCCTAGCGCCTAACACCCAGCGCCTAACCCCCCGCCCCTCAAGCCGCATCCCGTCGATCCACCACCTCGCCTTCCACCACCTCGCCTTCCACCACACGCACACCCGCCCGCCCTTCCATCGCCTCAGCGCCCGGCAGCGCACGACACGCCGACGCATCAATCATCAAACCAACCTCACCCACACCATCCACCAACTTCCCCACCTCATACCGAGCCGCGCACCCGCTGCCCTGCTCGATCAGCCCCGGCTGCGCAGCCGCGTGCTCCAACCAACGGTCACGCAACTCCCGAGCCGCCGCAACCAACCGAGGATCATTCTTAGACTTGCCCCCCTTCGCCTTACCCGCCGAGCCAACCCCATCCTTCTCCGTAATACCCGCACTTCCCTTACTTCCGGGGGCACTTCCGGTTCCGGGGGCGGGGGCACTTCCAGTTCCGGGGGCGGGGGCTGTTCCGGGGGCGGGGGCATTTCCGGTTCCGGGGGCGGGTGTGTTTCCGGGGGTAGTTCCGGGGGCGGGGGGGGCGAAGTGCAGGGCTCCTGCGGCGACTGTTTTCTTTCGCGTCTCCGCTTCCACCTTCTTGATTTCTTCGCGTTGTTTGGCTTCCTTCTGTGCCGCACGCTTGGCTGCACGCGCTTCCTTGCTCGGCGCAGACAACAGCTTACGCTCCGCAGCCGCCTCCTCAATCAACCCCGCCACCCCCGGAAATATCCTCGGCTTCGCTTCGCTCCAATGACTCCCGGGCGGGATCGGCAGCACAATCCGGTCCTCCTTGATCGCACCCGCCCCCGTCTGACTCGGGAACCACCAGGGCACAGCCGCACCACCCTTCCGCACCTGCTTCTGCCAGAAGATATGCACCCGATCCCGCTTCCTGCTCCCCGACCGGAACGCCAAAGGCACAAACCCCATCGCCTCCCAGAACCGGTTCGCCGCCAGATCCTGCGCACACCAGCAACAACACAACCGCACCCCGTAAGGCCAGGCATCAAACATCGCCTGAAGCA
>JBGTLW010000371.1:0-4857 GCA_041743835.1 Phycisphaeraceae bacterium
GCCCCGGCGCGCTGGCGATCGAGTCGTTCGCACAGGGCAAGGTCGAGATGCAGACGCTGCCCGTCAGTGAGGACGCCAAGGCGGTGGGCAAGCAGCTTAAGGAGCTGCGGATCCCCGGTGCCCGTGTCGCGGCGGTGAACAAGGGCGGCCGGGCGATGCTGCCCGCGGCCACGACGGTGTTTGAGGCGGGCGACGTGGTGACGCTGATCGGTGATGCGGCGGAGTTTGACAAGACCCGCAAGCTGTTTGACACCAAGGCCGACAGGCGACTGAGCGTGATCCTGATGGGTGGCACGTCGTTGGCGGTGTGGCTCTGCCGGGCGCTTCGGACGCGGAACGTGTCGATCCGCCTGTTTGAGCCGGACCGCCAGCGTGCGGAGGAGCTGAGCCAGAAGCTGGACTGGGTGACGGTGCTGCACGCCGACGCGATCAACTCCGACGCCCTTGCGGATGAGCGGGTGGATCAGGCGGACGCGTTTGTGACCGTGACCGATGATGACGAGATCAACATCCTGGCTGCGGCCCGCGCCAAGAGCATGGGCGGGAAGATGGCGATCGCGGTGCTGCAGCGTGGCACGTACCTGCATCTGTTGGAGCACGTGGGCATTGACAAGGCCTTCAGCCCGCGGGAGACGGCGGTGGTCGAGATGCTGCGTCGGCTGGAGACCGGGCCGATGCGCCACCTCGGGTCGCTGGAAGCGGGCATCGCGGAGGTGTACGAGATGCGGATGACCGAGCACAGCCAGCTCATCGGCAAGCCGCTGCGCGATGTGAAGCTTCCCGAGTTGACATCGGTCGCGGTCATCCAGCGTGGCGAGCAGGTGTTTGTGCCCGGTGCGGACGACGTGCTTCAGGAGGCGGATGCGGTGGTGGTCATTGCGCCGGGGGCTGTGCGGAAGGCGCTGCGGAAGTTGTTTACGAGTTAGATTGGAGATTGGAGATTGGCGCGGCAAGGCGCGTCGCGGCGTGTGGACATTTTCGATGCGGGATGCCGCGTCGCTGCGTGTGGAACTTTCATTACATGAGCTACCGCTTCGTCCTACGACAACTCGGCCTGCTCATGATCGTGCTCAGCGTCGCGATGCTTGCGGTGACGGCGCTTGAGTTTTTTCTGTGGTCGGGGTCCGGCGGTCAGGAGATGGCCCGGCGGGGCCTGATGATTACCGTGGGGTTGGGGCTCATCACCGGGGCGGTGCTGTGGTTTGCGGGTCACAGCGGCGAATACGAACGCATGGGCCGACGCGAGGCGATGCTGCTGGTGGCGCTGAGCTGGATACTTGGTGCGGGTATCGCAGCGATGCCGTACTACTTGTGGGCGGTCTTCAATCAGGCTGCGGCCCCGGACCACCGGTTCCTCTCGCCCATCGCGTGTTATTTCGAGTCGATGTCCGGCCTGACCACCACCGGGGCGACCGTGCTCAACGACATCCGCTCACTCCCGCCGAGCCTGCTGCTCTGGCGCTCGGCGACGCACTGGATGGGTGGGCTGGGGATCATCGTGCTGTTCGTGGCGGTGTTGCCGTCGCTGGGGATCGGTGGCAAGCGGCTGTTCCAGGCCGAGTTCGCCGGGGGCACGCGGCAGGGTGTTCGGCCACGCATCGGCGACACCGCGCGTTCGCTGTGGATGATCTACCTCGGGCTGACGCTGGCGGCGATGCTCAGCCTGCGCCTCGCGGGGATGGACTGGTTCGACAGCCTTTGCCACACGCTCTCGATGGTTTCCACCGGCGGGCTGAGCACGCGTGACGCGAGCATCGCGTACTACGAGTCGGTCTGGATCGACATGATCTGCATCGTCTTCATGCTGATGGCGGGGATGAACTTCGCGTTGTTTTTCGCCCTGAGCCGGGGCCGGTGGCGGGTCATGTGGAAGGATGAAGAGCTCCGCGTGTATCTCATGCTCAAGTTGGTGGTGGTCGTGCTGGTGACGGCGAACATCCTGGGCCTGCAGATTGTCACGCTCACCGGCCAGACGGTCGAGGCGACACTAGGCCAGGCGCTGCGGTACGCGGGCTTCCAGACCGTCGCGCTGCACACCGGCACGGGATTCGCCACCGCCGACTACGACCGCTGGCCTTTCATCAGCCAGACGTTGCTCATCGGCCTGATGTTCATCGGGGGCTGTGCCGGGTCCACCGCGGGGGGCATCAAGGTCATCCGGTTCTGGATCGTCGTGAAGATCATCCTCGGCTCGCTGGAGAAGGTGTACCGCCCGCAAGTCATGCGCCCGCTGCGGGTGGGCAAGTCCGTCATGGATGATGACGTGAAGCTTGGCGCGATGACGTATGTCTTGCTTTTTCTCGCGCTCAGTGCCGCGGGTGCGGTGCTTGTGGCCGCGTTCGAGGGCATCGGCGGCGAGGCCGACTTCCTGACCGCCTACAGCGCGAGCATCGCGACGCTGGGGAACATCGGCCCGGGGTTGCATGATGTGGGCCCGACCCGGACCTACGCCTGGTTCTCCGAGCCATCGCTGGTGGTCATGAGCGGGCTGATGCTGCTTGGGCGGATCGAGGTGTACGCGGTGGCGGTGCTGTTCCTGCCTCGGTTCTGGAAGGGCGACTGACGGGCGGTGCGCGGCCGCCACCCGGGGCACATTCCCCGCTATGATGTGTTTTCGGGCCGCCCCCGGAACTGCCCCCCCGGAATAACCCCCGGAACTGTGAACCTTCGCTCATGGCCATCCAACAAACCGATACCGTGAAAGTTGACCTCCCGCCCCTCAACGCGGCCGAGGCTTTTTACCTACCCGAGGTCTTCAAGGGCCTGGGCACCACGTTCCGCCACTTGCACCGGTCCATCGGCGGTTCCAAGCGCAAGGCCAACAAGGCCATGGAGTACCCCGAGCAACGCCGGGAGCACATGGCTGTGGAGGACGGCGGGCAATACATCGGCAACTTCCGTGGCGTACACCGTCTCAACCGCGACGAGGCCGGACGCGTGCGTTGCGTGGCCTGTTTCATGTGCGCCACAGCCTGCCCCGCAGACTGCATTCACATTGAGGGGGCCGAGTCGCCTTGGGACGACCGCGAGAAGTACCCCATCAAGTTCGACCTCGACGAGCTGCGGTGCATCTTCTGCGGCATGTGTGAGGAGGCGTGCCCCGTGGACGCCATCGAGCTGACGCAGACATACGACATCATCGGGATGAGCCGACAGGAGATGATTTTCGACAAGCAGAAGCTCCTCGCGGTGTACGACGCGACGATCGAAGGCAAGCCGATGTGATGCTATGATGGAGGTGCCATGGTCTCGATCAAAGAAGCCGTGTTAGCTGCGAAGAAATTTGTGGAGGAAGTGTACGCGCAGTCCGGCGAGCAAATCAGCGAGATCGGCCTTGAAGAAGTTGACCGCTCTGAAGATGAAAGCGTCTGGCTCATCACGATTGGCTTCACCACGACCGACAAAACACGAAAGCGGGCATTACTTGAGCAAAGTGTGGGGACAGTCCTTGGGGGACTGGCGACCCTCACACGCGACTACAAGGTTGTTCACATCGACCGCAAGACTGGCGAGCCTTTGCTCATGAAGATGAGGCAATTTCGAAGCTGATCTAAATGCACCCGACCGGGAAGCGCGTCATTCTGGATACCAATATTCTGCTGCTTCTCGTGATCGGGACCGTGGCACGGGATCACATCGAGCGGTTTCGCCGCACAAGGGACCGCTTCGAGAGGGAAGATTTTGATTTGTTGTCTGATTCTTTAAGGCATTTTTCAACGCTCGTGACGACACCGCATGTGTTGACCGAGACCAGCAATCTGATCTCCAGCCTCCATGAGCCATATTTGAGTGAGGCGAGGCGAGTGTTGGCCAGCTTCATTACAGCCGCGGAGGAGGAACACACGGCTTCAAAGAGCTTGGTCGGCCATCATGCCTACGCGCTCTTCGGTCTCACAGATACCGGCTTGGCTGACGCCGCACGCGGAGGCACGGTCGTTCTCACAGATGATGCGCCGCTGCACGCTTTCCTTGTCGGCATCGGTGCCGAGACATGGAACTTCAATCATCTACGCGACTAACCCTCCCCGTGCCTGCTACGGCCGATCGAGGCTTAGCCGCGTCTTGGTGACGCCCGGCGTTGCGGTGTAGCCCACGGGGACCACGATCATCGGCACCAGCCCGCGCGGCAGGCCCAGCGCTTTGCGTAAGCGGGTGGGGTCGAACCCCTCCATCGGGCAGGTGTTGAGGCCCGCGGCCTCGGCGGCAAGCATGAACGACATGGCGCACAAGGCCGCCTGCTTGCCCAGCCAGAAGTTGCGATGCACCGCGGGGATCGAAGGGATCGACAGCATCGGCCGCAGCATCGGGGCGATGGCCTTGCCGAGCCAACCCAGGCCCAGCGGCCCCGTGCCAAACGCCAGCCCGATGAACTTGCGCATCTGTGCTTCGTACGCCGCGTCCATCGAGCCGTTGGCGCGCTCCGCCGCGACCATCGCGCCGAGGTTGTGACGCACCACCGCGCGGTCGCCACAGAACACCACCACGGCCGGGGCCTCGGCGACCTGCGCCTGGTCCATACACGCGAGCCGCAGCTTCGCTTTCGTGGCTGGGTCGGTCACCACCACAAACCGTGTGGGTTGCAGGTTGTAACCCGATGGCGCCCAACGTGCCGCTTCAAGCAGCTTGGACAGCACGCCATCAGGCAGCTCTTCCGGCTTGAAGTGGCGCGTCGCCCGTCTGCTCTGGGCCAGCGCGATCAGGCTGTCAAGGTCGAGCGTGCTCATGGGTGTGGTCAATGCGTGGGTTGTTCGTCGAGTAAACGCAGCAGCGCGTCGCGCGTCGGCAATGACGGCTGGGCCCCGGCCCCGGTCGCGGCCAAACCCCCGGCCGCGTTCCCCCAGCGCACCGCATCCGCAA
>JBGTLW010000372.1:0-7950 GCA_041743835.1 Phycisphaeraceae bacterium
CGGCAAGCTCCTGTCGGTCAGCGGGCACGAGCTGGTCCCGCCGGGTATCTTCGGCGGCTACGCGCCGGAAATCCCCGAGCACTTCCGCCCCGGCTCGCAGCGTCACCTCTGGGCCGGTGCGTACCCCCGCATCCCCGACCAGCACCGCCTCCGCCTCGCGGCCGACGACATCACCGACAACACGAAGCTCGCGTCCATCCTGCGCAACGCCGACGACCCGCGCGTCGCGCAGCTCCGCTCGCACCTGGACCCCAAGGCCGACAAGCGGTTTCTGGAGCTACTCAACAGCGCCAAGCCCGACGACGATGCCGACAAACACAAGCGCGCACTTGTCGAGGGCCTAAACAAACTCCTCCGCAAGCCGGACATGCTCTACAAGCCCGACGCCTGGCAGGGCACAAAGTTTGCCGGGGAACTCGCCGACCTGCGCGACAAGGCCGCGGACGGCTCGATCAACGACACCCAATCGATGCGGCTTAACCGCGATCTGCTCGCGCTGCTCGCGCCCGGCTCGGTCAAGCCCGCCCCGGAGGGCGATGCCGTCGAAGCGTTCTACCTGGACTGCGTGGGCGAGCGTAAAGAGCCCGCTTACCTGCTGAGCAACCCCAACTGGGAGCAGCACCTGACCAACCTCGGCAAGTCGTTTGCCCGACGGGCCGCGGACAACAACTACGTCGCGCACTTCGAGTTCTGGAACGAGCCTTACCTCAACTGGGCCGAGCGAAGCCGGGTGAACTACAACCTCAAGTTCTACAACACCGCCGCGGCTGGTGAGGGCCAACCCGTGCAGGTGCGTTACAACAACGGCACGCTGGGCCCGGTCATCCCGCACCTCGCCTGGCGGAAAGACGCCAAGGACCAGTGGCAGGTGTACGACCCCACCGCGTTCACCTTCTGGTCCGGCCGGGGCAACGGGTGGGTCTACGACCAGATGCTCGGCGTGGTCGCCAGGGCCATCAAGGAAGAAAACCCCGCGACCCGCGTCATCGCCGGCTGGGGCTTCCGCTGGAACGAAGACCACTGGGCCGCGTGGGACCTGCTCTACAAACCCACCATCGACCGCAACATCCAATACATCGACGCCATCCACGAGCACCACTACCAGGGCGACACCACCGCCATGAACGGCAGCTACGAGGTGCTCACCGCCTACAGCGTCACCGCGCACGACAAGTGGCTCTACAGCTACAACACCGAGACCAACGACCTGGTCGATGCCCCGGCCCGTGGCGGGGTCGATACGCCACAGAAAGCCGACAACGCCAAGAACTTCCGTCGCATGACCTACAACCTCCGCGACATGCTCTACTGCGTGTACCAGTCGCCGGACAAGGCCGTCGCCCGCTCGCTGATCCACTGGGACCAGACCCGCGAAGGGTCAACCATCTGCCTGGATATGCTCAAGAACCTGCGCGGCCGACTGATCGAAACCCAATCGCCCGACCCCGACGTGTGGGTGGTCGCATCGGTCGATGGCACAGACCCCCAGGCCCTCGCGCCGGGATACAACCCAGAGAAAGACCCGCAACACCTCGTCGTGTTCGTCTTCAACAACCACCGCCAGCCCCGCGATGTCGGGCTCGAGATCGCGGCACCCACCGGCACCATGCTCGGCGACGCATACATTGAAACCGTCACGTTGGACCCGCAGACCTTCGCCCTCAATTACACCACCGATACCCTCACAAGGCCCGCAAGCGACAGCCCGTTCCAGCAGACGCTCCAACTCGCGCAGCGCAGCGTGTGGAAGATCACGTTCACGATGCATGGCCGCGTCGGCGAAACTGCCGAAGTCGCGCGCGACCAGTTCTTCTCCCCCGACATCCTCCAGGCGGTCACACGCGGTGCGCCGCTCACCACGGCCGTCAAGCTGGACAAGGAGAAGCTCACAAGCGCCAAGCGTGCCTGGCTCCGGCTGGTTGTCGAGGACATCGAGCGGGGCGAGGCCGCCGTCGCCGTGGCGGGGAAAACCTACCCCGTGCCTCACGCCATCATGGGCGACAACAACAACCGCATCGTCCAGATACCCTTGGACCGCGACACACTCACAGAGGAGCCGGAGCTGACCTTCACCGTCACCCCCGGCAACTTCGCGGGCTATCGTGTGGACATGGCTTCGATCGTCCTCGAACAACGCTGATACGAATCCCCAATGATTGTCGTGCGACGGTTTGGGTGCCGATCGATCGCGGAGGACGCGGAGGCGCAGAGATCGCAGAGTGAATCTCCATTGATGTGAGTCTAGCAATGACCCTCAGCTGGCGAGGCGTAGCTCGCCGGCCAGGGTGAGCGAAGTGGAGAATGTTTTGGCAATTTGCGCTCGTGAACGCGCCCGTTACGCGTGACGCCGGATGGGGTCAGAGTCTTCCCGGATGTCCGGGTTGATGTTGAGCCGGTCCGCATCGGTGACGGTCAGGCCGACCTGCTGGACAAGTTTGATCAGTTCGCCACGGTTGCGCAGGTGGAGCTTACGGCTGATGCTGTCCCGCTGGGTCTGGATGGTTTTCTCCGAGCGGTGGACGCGCGTGGCGACCTCCTTCAGGCTCAGGCCCTGACCAAGCAGCGCGAGCACCACCAGCTCCCGCGTCGAGAGCGTGCCCAGCTCGCCAAGGTCGATCACGTTGGCTTCCATGAGCTCGATGCCGCCCTCATCGGGGATGTAGTCGTGCGGGTCGTCGCCGGTCCGGCGGGTGATGATGAGGATGCGCTCCGCGACGCCAGCCTCTTCATCGTCGCCGGTATGGACGGGGTAGATCCACGCCAGGTGTTGTCGGCCGCGCCACACCGTGCGCAGCAGCACCGGCCGATCCTCGCGCACGACCTTCTCGAACACAGCCTTGCGTTCCTTGACAAAGGACTCGGGGTATAGCTCGTCGAACCGCTTGCCCACGATCGCCTCGGGGTGGGTGTCGGGCCCGAAGTAGATGGCGCAGGCCCGCTCGTTGACAAACATCACGCAGGCATCAAGGTCCAGCAGCGCGACGCCGGTGGTCGGGTCCTGGCTGAGCGTGGCCCACAGCGCCTCGATGGGCAGCCCCTCGGGCATCTGGCCGGGGTTGAGCACAGCCTTGTTTGCGCAGTCGTTCATGGTGTGGGTCTCGTTGGAAAAAGACACAAGAATGTCTAGTTTTCCACTACGATTCTAGGCCCGCTGAAAATTAACGCACCTACTGGTTTACCCCCGCCCGCTTTCCCGGACCGTCACCATCGGCCGTTCATGCCCGCATTCCGGGCACGCGTCGGCCGTCGAGCCGTGCAGGTTGTAGCCACAGTGCAGGCACAGGCCGGATTGGAGGCGGTGCCGCACACGACGGCGACGCGAGAGCAACCAGATCAGCCAAACGACACCGGGGAGCGCCAGTATGCCACCGACGGCAATGGGGGCGCTGATTTCCAACTCGGTTCGCTTAGTGCCAAAGTATGTGGGGTGGGCCTCCTCGGGGCCACCTATCAGGAGTTTGCCTTTGTGAACCACGCGGATCCAAAGCCACGGCCCGTGAGACGTTGCGTCCTCCCAGTGCCAACTCAACGCCGTACCCATAGGTGGACCCGAAGCATGAAGATTGTGGTCCCAATAGACATATGCAATGCCCCTTGCAACATCGAAGGATTGAATGTCTGCGTTGATCTGTTCCCCCGTCGGCCAGCGAACCGTGTGGTCAACTCGTACCCCGAACTCGCGCCAATAACTCACCGGCCACGCCACCAAGCACGCGAGGCCGAGGACGAGGCACAGGACACAGACAAGATTCATGAACCACCGGAGCACGCGCCGCATGGGGTGGATTGTACCGTGGATGGGGTTGCCGAAGCCCAGGGATTGCAATCCCTGGGCTTCTTTGGATTGCAATCCTTGGGCTTCTTTGGACTACAGTCCCTGGGCTTCGGTGTTGCGTGATGCTCACGGGGTGATGCGGGTATCGACATGCACCAAGCCCTGCTGGTGCTGGTGGTCCGGGAGGTAGACATCGCGCAGGTGGTGGAAGTGCTGTTCTGATTTCACCGGGACGATCTTCCCGCGAAACGCCCAGGTTTTTCCAGCGGGTTTGAGCTGCGCCTTGGACAAAGCCCGTGCGGATTCCTTCTTTGCGATACCCATGTAGTGTCGGGGGGGATCATCCTTGGATGTGGTGCGCGGAAGCCCAGGGATTGCAATCCCTGGGCTTCTTCGGACTGCAGTCCCTGGGCTTCGGGGTGCTGGGGCGTTCAACACGTCGAGCAGATCCGAGGGAAAGCGCGCGAGCACGTGCACATGCATCGGGGTCACCACCAAGGCTGCGATGTCGATCTGATGCACCCGGAATGCCTCGAGCATCGTGTCCAAAACCAATTGCTTGGCGTTCGTTGACAGCAGTACCGCATCCTGTGTCATCTGATGAGTAGAGGATGCGTGCCGTTTGTCGTACAGGCCTTCCGGGGGCGGGTTTTTGTAGTCCCCCGCGACATGCTCGCGGTGGTCCTTGGTGCGGAAGCCTCGGGGGTCACCCGGTAGCCATGTGCCGTAGGTGTTGCACACGCAGTGGTACCAGAAGTGCCACGCTTGATGTGGCCTGTAGTTGGACACCCGGGGCATGGGGGGAGTTTAACGAAAGAAGCCCAGGGATTGCAATCCGAAGAAGCCCACGGATTGCAATCCGAAGAAGCCCAGGGACTGCAGTCCGAAGAAGCCCAGGGACTGCAGTCCCTGGGCTTCGGGTAGGTGTGGGGGGTTCTATCGCGCCGACTACCCGATCATGTCTTTCACGGTGTTGCGCTCGCTGACGAGTTCTTCGTTGGTCAACGCGATCTTTGACTTGGCGAAGTCGTCCATCGCGAGGCCGGTGACGATCTGGTAGTTGCCGGGGGTGGTGGTTTTGACGGGCATGCCGGCCCACACGCCGGGGTCGAAGCCGTACTGCCCCTCGCTCTTGACGGCGACCGAGTGGACCTTGCCGGGCGTCATGAGGTCGCGGACGTGATCGACCAGGGCGTTCGCGGCCGAGGCGGCGCTGGACAGGCCACGCGCCGCGATGATCGCGGCCCCACGCTTGCCGACGATCTCCAGGAAATCCTTCTTGAGCCAGTCGTGATGGCCGATCGCCTCGGGCACGGGCTTGTTGTTGATCTTCGCGAGGTGGAACGCGGGGAACATCGTCGGGCTGTGGTTGCCGAAGATAAACGTGTCGGTCACATCCTTCACCTTCGCGCTTGCCTTCTGCGCGAGCTGGGTCTTGGCCCGGTTCTCATCGAGGCGGACCATCGCGGTCCAGTTGGTCGCGGGGATGCGGCCGCACTGGCTGGCGCCGATCATGCAGTTGGTGTTGCACGGGTTCCCGACCACCGCGACGTGCGCGTTGTCCGCGGCGACGGTGTCGATGGCCTTGCCCTGGCCGACGAAGATCTTGCCGTTGTCCTTGAGCAGGTCCGCACGCTCCATCCCCGGGCCGCGCGGCTTGCTGCCGACCAGCAGGCACCAGTGCGCATCCTTAAAGCCCTTCATCGGGTCGTCGGTGATCTCGATGCCGTGCAGCAGCGGGAACGCGCAGTCGTCGAGCTCCATCGCGACGCCTTCCGCGGCCTTGAGCGCCTTCTCGTTGGGTATCTCCAGCATCTGGATGATGACCGGCTGGTCCGGGCCGAACATCTGGCCCGACGCGATCCGGAATTGCAGGGCGTAGCCGATCTGGCCGGCGGCCCCGGTGACAGCGACACGGAGGGGTGATTTCATAACAAGCAAGCCTTTCTGGGGGGTGATCTGGGTTGGGCGTTTCAGTATAGACCCTGCGTGCGCCCGTGCCAGCAGCACCGGAACGGGGCGGATTCACCCAAGCGGGCGGTGCCCGTCTGCTATGCTCTACCGCCTAACAGGAGAACCACAGCCATGCCCCAGCCCGCCGCCGACACCCCGCTATACCTCGACCCCGCTCAAGCGCTTGAGGCCCGCGTCCGCGATCTGGTCGGGCGGATGACGCTGGAGGAGAAGTGCGGGCAGATGCTCTACACCGCCAAGGCGATCGATCGGCTGGGTGTGCCCGAGTACAACTGGTGGAACGAGTGTCTGCACGGGGTCGGCCGCGCTGGCCGGGCGACGGTGTTCCCGCAGGCGATCGGGATGGCGGCCACGTGGGACGCGCCGCTGATCGAGCGGATCGCCTCCGCCATCGCCGACGAGGGCCGGGCCAAGCACCACGAGGCGGCCCGCAAGGGCAACCGCGGGCGTTACCGCGGGCTGACCTTCTGGTCGCCCAACATCAACCTGTTCCGCGACCCGCGCTGGGGCCGGGGCCACGAGACCTGGGGCGAAGACCCCGTGCTCACCGGCACACTGGGCAGCGCCTTCGTGCGCGGGCTGCAAGGCAACGACCCGCGCTACCTCAAAGCCGCAGCCTGCGCCAAACACTTCGCGGTCCACAGCGGGCCCGAGGAGTTCCGCCACGAGTTCGACGCGGTCGTCTCGCTCAAGGACCTGTGGGAAACGTATCTGCCCGCGTTCGAGGCGCTGGCCGGGGCGGGCGTCGAGTCGTTCATGGGGGCGTACAACCGGACCAACGGCGAGCCGTGCTGCGGCAGCAAGCTGCTGCTGGTGGACATCCTCCGCGGCAAGTGGAACTTCCGGGGCCACGTCGTCAGCGACTGCTGGGCCATCAAGGACTTCCACCTGCACCACAAAGTCACCGCCACCGCGACCGAGTCCGCTGCCCTGGCTGTGAAGATGGGCTGCGACCTTAACTGCGGCGAGGTGTACGAGGGCCTGCTCGATGCCGTGAGCCAGGGGCTGCTCAGCGAGGCGGACATCGATGTCTGCGTGCATCGGCTGTTCCGCACGCGCTTCAAGCTCGGCATGTTCGACCCGCCGGAGCGGGTGCCCTTCACAAGCATCCCGATGAGCGTGGTCAACTGCGATAAGCACAAGAAGCTCGCGCTCGAGGCCGCGACCAAGTCGCTCGTGCTGCTGAAGAACAAGGGCGGCGTGCTGCCGATCGCGTCGGACAGCCCGCAGAAGCTGATGCTCTACGGCCCCAATGCCGCGGACGTGGATGTGCTGCTTGGCAATTACTACGGCATCACCGGCGAGATGGTCACCGTGCTCGAGGGCATCGCGCAGGTCATCGGCGAGCAGGCCAGCCTTGAATACCGCAAGGGCTGCGAGCTGATCCACGACAACCGCAACCCCCGCGATTGGTCCAGCTTCGAGGCCAAGGCCTCGGACCTGTGCATCGCGGTGATGGGCGGGCACCCCATGCTCGAGGGCGAAGAGGGCGAGGCGATCCTCTCCGACGCCATCGGCGACCGCGCGGACATCGGCCTGCCTCAGCCGCAGATCGACTTCATCAGGAAGATCGCCCAGCACGACACGCCGGTGGTCCTGGTCATCGCGGGTGGATCGGCGATGGCGTTCGAGGAGGTGTTCGACCTGGTCGATGCGGTGGTGTGGATGGGGTACCCCGGCGAGCAGGGCGGCCGAGCTGTCGCCGACGTGCTGTTTGGTCACGCCAACCCGTCGGGCCGACTGCCGATGACCTTCCCCAAGAGCCTCGCGCAGCTCCCGCCTTATGAGGACTACGCGATCGCCACAGCCGGGCGTACGTATCGCTACATGACCGATGAGCCGTTCCTGCCGTTCGGCTTCGGGCTGTCGTACACCACCTTCACGTACAGCGATCTGAAGCTCGCCAAGCCGACGGTCAAGGCTGGCGACACGCTGCGGGCGATGGTGTCGGTGACCAACACCGGGCCGATCGCGGGCGATGAGGTGGTGCAGCTCTACATCACCGATGACCAAGCCAGCACCGCGACACCGCGCCACGCGCTCAAGGCCACGCGGAAGGTGTCACTGATGCCGGGCGAAGCTGCGCAGGTGGCGTTCGACGTGACGCCGACGATGATGGAGCTGGTGACGGACGATGGCGCGCGGGTGATCGAGCCGGGCAGCTTCACGGTGACCGTGGGCGGGTGCAGCCCCTGGCCGCG
>JBGTLW010000373.1:0-6031 GCA_041743835.1 Phycisphaeraceae bacterium
CTCGACCCCCAAGGCCAGCACCAAGCTCAAAGCCAAACGCACCAGCCTCAAAACCCGACGCCTCCGCTGCGGCCTCGAAGACACCTACCTCATCCAAACACTCACCGGTGGAGATCGGGGGTAAATGTCTTCACCCTGCGCGCTTTGCGGATTTGCTTGACGATCCGACGCGTTGGAAGTAGATTGTGGGGGTTTCCATCCCTCGTTTTCACCCTTGGAGTTGTCTTATGTCGCGATCGGCTCAAGCCTTGCCCCGGCTGCTGATGGTTGTTGCTCTCATCTGTGCCGCGAGCTTGTCGCTAGCGACGGCCGCGAAAGCTCAGCCCTCCGAGGCACTGGAACTCTGGGAAGAGTTCTGCCACAACGTGCTGATCGCCAAGCCCGAACTTGCCGCCGACTTCGGCATGCAGCTTCTGGAGAAGGCAGACGCCGAGGCGTTGCTCGCCGCGGTCGAGACCTCCGACTACAACATCGCCCGCGTGCTGGACCTCGCCAAGCAGACCGAAACCGTCAAGGATGTCGCGCTGCGGCTCGAAGGCGAAGTGCAGGACGCCCGCGTCGCCCGCGCCCGTGACCCCGAGCGCATCGCACGAGACATCGAGCTGCTCGCCGCAGGCGATCGGCCCAACGTCATGGCCACCGCCCGTCTCAAGGCCGCCGGTCAGTACGCAGCACCCCAACTCCTCGCCACCCTGCAGGACGCCCAGAAGAAGAACCTGCACCCGTTCGTGATCGAGGCGATGGTTGCCGTGGGCCAGGAGCTCGCGTATCCCCTCGCGGTCGCCCTGCCCCAGCTTGAGCCGGTGCAGATGTCGCAGGTCGCCCAGGTGCTCGCACGCATCGGCTACCCGACCCCGATCCCGTACATGAAGCAGATCCTCGAAGGCGACACCGCTGACCCCAGCGTGAAGCGAGTCGTCCAGGTCGCGTTCACATCGCTCATCAGTGACACGGCCCTTTCCTCAGACCTGACCGCAGCGCAGCTCTTCACACTTCTTGGCCAGTCGCACTACAACGCCGGCACGCGTGGCATCAAAATCGCCGGTTACGACGATGCCGGGGCAGAGGGCAGCAAGGTCGGCATTGTGTGGGGCTATCTCACCCAACCCAACCCCACGCTGGTCGCCACGGAAGTGCCCGGCCCGGTGTACGCCGACGCCCGTGCCCTGCGTGATGCCAAGGCCGCGCTCGCGCTCGATCCCAAGCTCAGCCCGGCCCTTAGCCTGTACCTCACCGCGAACTTCCGCCGCGAGAACAACCTGCCACAGGGTCGGCCCGACCCCAGCTATCAGGAGAGCCAGCCCGCCTCGTTCTACGCGATGCTCGCCGGCCCTGAGCGGTTGCACGATGTGCTGACCCAGGCCCTCAACGACGGCGACCCCGCGCTCGCACTCGATGCCATCGCCGCACTCTCCACCACCGCGGGTACCGAGGCCCTGACCACCACCCGCGAGTCGCTGCTGCGTGGCCTGACCTACCCGGACCGCCGCGTTCGGTTCCGCTCAGCCGAGGCCCTGGCCAACGCCAAGCCCGACAAGCCCTTCAACTCCAGCTACAACGTCGTCAAGATCCTCGCGGACCAGGTCCGTCAGTCCGACAAGCGGTACGCGATGGTCATCGCGGAGAACCAGGAAGCCGTGAACGAACTGCTCGCAGCCCTGGGCGACCTTGGCTACGAGGCGTTTGGCTCGACGAAGATCGGCGACCTGACCAGCGATATCAATAGCCGCCCCGGCATTGACCTGATCGTGATCGAGTCGGCCGCCGATGGGGTCAAGTCGCTCTACGCGGGAACGTCCAGCGACTTCAAGCTCAATCAGGCCCCGATCGTCGCGCTGGTCAGCCCCGCGGACCAGATCCGCCTCAAGACCGAGTTTGCCGAGAACCCCCGCATGGCCCCGGTGGTCAAACAGGCCGACAACGCAGCCCTGGGTGAGGCGATCGAGGCAGCACGCGGCCGCCTGGCGGGCAGCCCCATCGAGGCAGAAGAAGGGCTGGAGTTCGCCCTCACCGCGTTGTTCCTGCTGCGTGACCTCGCGCTGGGGGACGGCAGCGTTTACAACGTCCTTGACGCCCAAGCATCGCTCGAGCAGGCCCTGACCGATGAACGTGATGCCGTCGTCATGGTCGCGGGCCACGTGCTCGCGCTCATCGGCAATGAGTCGGCCCAACGCAGCATCTTCACCGCAGCCCTCGCTCGGCAAGGTGAGGTGCAGGTCTCGCTCCTGACCTCGCTCGCACAGTCCGCCCAGCACCACGGCAACTTCGCCACCGAGAAGCAGACCGACGCGCTGCTTGCCTTGGTCCAAGCATCGCAGGGCGACACCGCCCTCGCCGCGGCCCAGGCCCACGGCTCGCTGATGCTGTCCACCGACAAAGCGGTGACCCTGATCAACGCGGGCAAGTAGCGCCTCCTCGCGTCCATCGGCCACAAGAATGGCCTGCTACTCTGCTACGGGCTGACCTCGATGTTTTTGTAAGGCTGAGCGAGCAACGGGGCCACGCGAATGATCTACCTCTGGGTAAGCACATTGGCCGTGTTCTGGGTGTTGCCCATGGGCCTGATCTTCCTTCGCGAGGAGTGGGATTTCCGGCAGCCAACCGACCGAGTGTTGTGGTTCATCGTGGTCTTTTTCCTGCCGGTCGCCGGAGGATTGTTGTATTTGGTTGTCCGCCTGTTGGCGAGGCTGCTTCAAGTTAGCGGAACTCTGCGGGGTGCTACATTCCCACAGGGATCCTACCGAACGCAAGACACCCGGCGGGCGTGAACCGACCTTTTTCTTGTAACCGACGACGCCCCGCACTTGCGTACGGGGCGTCGTCAGTTGTGTGGGTCTGTAAGCCGAATTTTGTCCCGCTGTGGCGGGGGCGACCATTTCTCTAGGCCGGGCGTTACCGCCGGGCTCCAGCACCCTACCCGCCCCAGACCCGCGGACCGCGGGCACCACCCCCCCGGAAGTTGCCCCCCGCGCTTTTCAAGTCACACGTCGCGCGGGGGAAAACTTCCGGGGGGGGGATGGGGCTGCTTGGGTTTGCACGCGGTGGGGTTTACCGTGCCGTGACTGTTGCCAGCCACGCGGTGCGCTCTTACCGCACCCTTTCACCCTTACCTGTGCCCCCGCAAGCGGGGGCCATCGGCGGTTTGCTTTCTGTTGCACTGGCCCGCGGAGCACCGTCACCAGTGCCCCGGGTGGGTGTTACCCACCACCGTGTCCTGCCGTGTTCGGACTTTCCTCATACGCCCAAAAACGACGCACGCGGCCGCCCGACCCACACACGGGCATTATACCCGCAAACGACGCCTGGCCGCGCACTGATGCAAGCATGAGCAACTGGCAGAGTTACGCTCCACGGCTGCTGGTCGAGCGATGACCGATAGCCGGGCTGACCACTTCAAATACCCACCATCCAGCCCACGCCGAAGCGATCGACCAGCATCCCGAAGCGGGGTGACCAGAATGTCTTGCCCAACGGCATCGTCACCTTGCCGCCCTCCGAAAGGTTGGCGAACAGGCGATCCACCTCCTCCGGCGTTTTGACACTCAGCGACAGCGAAAACCCCGCGAACGCTTGCCCCGGCTCGCAGCCATCGGACATCATCAGCAACTGGTCGCCGATGTGGATGGCCGCGTGCATCACCTTGTCCTCGTAGCCGGGCGCGAGCATGTCCGGAGGTAGCGGGTCCGGCGAGTCCTTGAACTTGAGCACCATCTCAACGGTCGCGCCGATCGCTTTGCAGTAAAAGTCGATGGCTTCCTGCGTATTGCCGTTGAAGAACAAATAGGATTGAAGCAGCGGGCCGGGCATGGTGGGTTTCCTTGTAAGGGGTGAGTGTTCGATTCACGGTAGAGACTGCAAAGCATCACGAACGTAATAAATGCAAAACATTATTAGGCCGACGCCGCGGCGTGCTCGAGCTCGGCGATGTCGATCCTGGTCATCTTCATCATCGCGTTCATCGCTCGGCCGGCCTTCACGCGGTCGGGGTCGGTCAGCAACTCGGAAAGCCGGCGGGGGATGACCTGCCAAGGCAGCCCGAACCGGTCGCGGACCCAGCCGCACTGGCCCTCTTGCCCGCCCGCCGCGAGCTTGGCCCAGTAGTGATCGACCTCGGCCTGGTCTTCGCAGTCAATCACGAAAGACACGGCCCAGTTGAACTTAAACTCCGGCCCGCCGTTGAGCGCGGTGAACGGCCGACCGCAAAGCTCGAAGGACACGGTCATCACTGCCCCCGCCGCACGTTCGTGTAGCACCTGGTCGGCCTCCGGGTAGCGCGCTGTCGCTGTGACCCTTGAGTGATCGAAGAGCGAGACGTAGAAGTTGACGGCCTCCTCCGCGTTGCCGTCGAACCAGAGGCAGGGGACGATCTTTTCTCTTAGCTGCATAGGATGCTCGCTATAAGGGGGTTTGCTGCCCGATGTGCTATCAGAACGCCAGCACGCCCCGCCCCTTGGCGCGGCGGGTGTCGGCGAGCTGCCCGCGATGCGACATCTCGGGCAACGCTGGCGAAAAGAACACCCGCCCGACACACATGCGGTTCCAGTCGCAGCGCATTTGCATCGCGGCAAGGATGGATTGTTTTGCGGTCAACATCAGGTCTTTCGTGGTAGCGGGTTGCGTTGCGGGGCGTGTGGCATAAGCAGCAAGTCGGTCACATCAGCACGATTGATTTGAACCCGCCATGAATCATGCGCTTGCAATCGAAGGGCATGGATTCCGGGTCGATTCCGGCGATGCGGGGGTCCTTCATGACCTTGGCGTTCACGCGGTCACGCTGGGCGCGAGACTTGTAAACGATCCATGAGAACATGACCGTTTCATCGGGCTTAAGCTTCACGCCTTTGGGGAAAGGTGTGCAGAAGGTTGCGTCCAGGTCGTCGCCGACACACTCACGATACTCCATGGCACCATGCTCCATCCACACTTTCCCCGCTGCACGCGCCAGACGGCGATAAGCCTCGACATTCTTCTTTGGGACCGGCACGACAAAGGCATCGATGTATTGAGGCATGTGATAGCTCCGTTAAGGGTTGTAAGTGCTTACGCCAGATATTCAGCGAGACGCGCAAGGGTTTCTTGCCCACCCTCGACCGCGCCGTACTTGTTTGCCACTTCATCACGCAGCGCAGCGGTGGCAAACATCATCCGCAATGTGATGTGCGTCTTGCCGCCCTTGGCGACGAAGGTGACGGTGGTGTGGAACCGCACGGTATCGTGTTCGCCTTCGCCCGCGTGGCGATAGGTGATGCGGAGCGGGCGATGCACTTCGTCGTAGTCGATGCGGTTGGGGTAGTCGGTCCCATCGGGGCCGTGCATCGTAAATCGCCAGGAGCCGCCGGTGCGGAAGTCCATGTGGTGGGTGGTGGTGCTGAACCCTTGCGGGCCCCACCAGTGCGTGATCGATTCCGGCTTGGACCACGCGTCGAACACCGCGTCGGCCGAGGCATCGAGCACACGGCTGACCACGATCTGACGGGCGTCGTCCTGCGCCAGCAGGTGATCGTCGAGGCAGTCGAACATGCAGTGGAACCCGGCCACAACGCCCATCGCTTCGTGTTTGCGACGGTCCTCGGCGGTGGGATGCTCGATGCGGACGGTCAGCCGGGTCTTGGGCTGGGAATCGTTGAGCGCCTCATGCCGACCGGGGTTGATCGGCAGGTAATCGAGGTCTTCGAACGTGAGGGTGGCGACCATGCCCTGCGGCAGGTCGTCGGGTTGGTCGGCTTTGTAGTCATCGCCGAAGCCGTCGGTGGTCACGAGGCGCCGCATGGGCACGACTTCGCTGAAGATGCCTTCGGACGGGTACTCGGTGCCATCTTGCCCGATCATGATGTAGCGCCACTTGCCGCCGGGGTACAGGTCGTTGCGTTCGATGCGTGCGGAGAAGCCGCGCGGGCCGTACCACTGGGCCAGTTGCTCGGCCTGGGTGTAGGCGTTCCACACGAGCTCGCGTGGCGCGTGGAAGATGCGGCTGATGACAAGCGTCCGCGTGGCGTCGTCGCCCCCGGCCTGCACGTGGGCGGCAAGGTTG
>JBGTLW010000374.1:0-5648 GCA_041743835.1 Phycisphaeraceae bacterium
GGGATGGAAATGTGAACGGTGGGTGGGTAGTCTGGCTCATGGTGGCGTACTCCTCGGTGTTCGGGGACGGGCGTGGTAGATCACACCCAAAGTACGCCGCCTTTTTCAATTCGTCATCCACAACATTCAGTCATACCTCCATTTATCGCTAAGAAAGCATTCAGCGTGTCAGTCCCCGAGCCGGGATCATTGGTGCTGCTGTGCTCGGGTGCGATCATGATTGTAATGCGGCGGCGTAAAGCAAAGTTAAATTGAGTAGGCTGCTAACTACTACAAAGCCCAGACCTACGCAGCAAACCCATCGCGCCGCCCTCACCTACATCAGGGGGGCGGCGCTTTGTGTGCGCGGCTCCTACACCTAATTCCGGGGCGCGGGGGGATGATGGCGCGGCTTCTTCACCTAATTCCGGGGGGCGGTGAGGTGTTTGCGCGGCTCTTAGACGTAGTTCCGGGGAAGAAATGTTTGCTTTCGCGGTTCGCACATCAATTTCAGGTGCGCTGCGGGATAGTTGCGCGGTTCCTACACCTATTTCCGGGGTTCGGCGCTTTGTTTTTGTGGTTCCCACGCGTATTTCAGGGACGGCAACGCTAGTTTTAGGCCCGCGCACATGTATTTCCAGGGCGTGGCGGGTTGTTGGCGCGCCTGAAGCATCTAATTCCGGGGGTGAAACGTTTGTTTTTTCGAGTCAGCCTCGCGGCTGGGAGTTTCAGCCGCGAGGCTGACAGACTGAGCTGCGCGGCTGAGAGTCTGAGCCGCGCGGCCAAGAAGTTCGCCGGAAGTGCTGCATGGCTCGGAGGGCGGCTTTTGGGGTGTGGGCGGGGGTTGGGTGGGCCTGGCCGGGCGTCGGAGCGTCTCGGGCACGCCCCCGAAAGATTGAGCCGCGCAACTCGCGCTTCCAGCCTCGCGGCTCAGACTTTCAGCCGCGCGGCTCAAAGCAACTATCGGACGGCAAGCGGCCGTGGGTGGACGTGAGCGGGGGTGGGGGCCGATAAGGGGTTGGCCCTGCGGCGGCGCGGGGGGCGGGGGTGTGAAAGAGCGGGTGGACTGAGGGCAGTCCCGGACCTACTGGGACGCCGGGGGGCTTCTGGGTGCTTGGGGGAGCTGCCTGCGTACTCCCGGGGGTTGGGGAAAACTTCCTGGGTGGCGGATGTTGTCTTTTTGGGCTGAAGCGTCGATAATAGAGGGACGTGACCAGTCGGCGTACCAATCCGAGCCCGATGTCTGCGACGCTTCTGGCGATCGCGGTGGCGGTGTCGATGGGCGCGGCTGTGGGGGTGGCGGGGGCGGCTGGGCCTCCGCACTGCGAGGCCACCCCGACGCGGACCACGCAAGCGACGCTGATGCAAAGGCTCAGCGATGCGGCCAGGTCGCTGCTTGCGAAGGATGAACGCCGCGTCGTGCGGCCCGCGATGCATCGGCCGGGGCTGCGGGTCGCTGATCAGCGGAGCATGGCCCTGCTGCTTGATGAGGCGGATGTGCCGCATCAGCCGACGCTCCTTGCGCATCTTTTGAATCTGCCGCCTCCCGCCAGCGTCTGACCCTTCTGTCGGCTGCGCTATTCTTTTATTAGTTCGTATTGCAAGCGCGCCGGGCGCTGTGTTCAGCGGAGGTATTCCGTGGGACACGCCGGGCGCGAAACCCTCAAGCTTAAACCGCTATCACTTTTTGAATCGCAAGGAAACCCCATGGTTGTCAAGACTGTCTCCCGTGCCATGACCAAGATTTTTGGCTCGCGCAACGACCGCCTGCTGAAGAATTATTACAAGCGTGTGGATGTCATCAACACGTTTGAGGCCGAGGTGCGTCGGCTAAGCGACGGCGAACTCCGCGCGAAGACCCAGGCCTTCCGCGATCGGATCGCTGGGGGCGAGCGGGCGGAGGATGTCCGGCCCGAGGCGATGGCTGTGGCCCGCGAGGTGATGGATCGGGCGGTGGGCATCCGCAACATCCTCAACCCCGAGCACCGCTTTGACCCATCTGTGCTCAGCCCGGCTGGGCAGGCGCTGTACGCGCGGGTGAAGGCTGAGGCGGATGCCATGCCGGCGATCATTGTGCCGGGGCATTGTCAGCCGGTGGAGGGTTGGATGAAGAACCCGCAGGAGTCGGTGTCTCAGATCGATGTGCCTGTGCCGGGGTGGATGCAGGTTGAGATCCCGGTGGAGTTGTATGAAGCGGTGCGTGCGGTGTATGAGTTGTCTCGCCCGCCGTTCCGTTGTCGGCCGTTCGATGTGCAGCTTATCGGTGGCATGGTGCTGGGCGAGGGGCGGATCAGCGAGATGAAGACCGGCGAGGGCAAGACGATCGTCGGCCCGCTGTCGTGCTACATGGCCTGCCTGGAAAACCTGCGATGCCACGTGGTCACGGTGAACAGCTACCTGGTGCAGCGCGACCGTGACTGGGTGTTCCCGTTTTACCATTGGCTGGGGCTGACGGTCGGGGCGATCCACCCGATGCACGTCCAGCCGCCGCAGAAGAAGGCGGAGGCGTACCTCTGTGATGTGCTTTACGGCACGAACAGCGAGCTCGGCTTTGATTATCTGCGCGACAACATGAAGCTGACGACGCAGGAGCAGGTGCAGAAGAGCCGGGACTTCTGCATCGTGGACGAGATCGACTCGATCCTGATCGACGAGGCCCGCACGCCTTTGATCATCTCCGGCCCTGCGCACAGCGATGCGCCGCGGTATGACCTGGCGGACCAGATCGCGCGGCACCTGATGCAGCGGCAGCAGGAGTGGGATGTGGCGGACAAGAAGGTCAAGACGCTGCAGATGAGGCACAAGGGGCTGGAGGGCGACATACGAAACAGCAGAGACAAGGCCCGCGCGGCGCAGATGAAGCAGGAGCAGCGGGAGCTGGAGAAGCAGCTACCGATCGTTGAGGCGGAGCGCGACAGGTTTGTGCAGTATTACGAGATCGAGATGGAGCGCAAGGCTGCGCACCTGACGCACGACGGCGTGGCGGAGGCTCAGAAAAAGGCGGGCATCGGCTCGTTCTACGTGGGCAACAACATCGACTTCCCGCACCTGCTGGAGAACGCGCTGCGGGCCCACGTGGTTTACAAGCGCGACAAGGACTACGTCGTGCATCAGGGCGAGGTGGTGATAGTGGATGAGTTCACCGGGCGGCTGATGGTGGGGCGGCAGTGGTCCGACGGCCTGCACCAGGCGGTGGAGTGCAAGGAAAGCGTCAAGATCAAGGAAGAGACCCAGACGCTGGCGACCGTGACCATCCAGAACTTCTTCAAGCTCTACAAGCGGCTCGCGGGGATGACGGGCACGGCCATCACCGAGGCGACCGAGTTCGGCGAGATCTACGATTTGGAGGTGGTGGCGATCCCGACGAACCGCCCCATCGCGCGGACCGATCGCGACGACCTGATCTTCCTGTCGGAGAAGGACAAATGGAACTCGATCTGTGACGAGATCAAGCGGGTACACGACCTTGGCAGGCCTGTGCTGGTCGGGACGACGAGCGTGGAGAAGTCCGAGATGCTATCGGCGATGCTGACCAAGCGTCACGGCATCAAGCACTCGGTGCTCAACGCCAAGGCTGAGAACGCTGAGCGCGAAGGCAACATCGTGGAGGACGCGGGGCAGTTCGGCGCGGTGATGATCGCCACGAACATGGCCGGCCGCGGCACGGACATCAAGCTTCGCAGGATCGACCGCGCGGCGCTGGTGGACCACTGGAAGCGGCGGAACCTGCTCGGGCCCGACGGCAGCGCGGAGATGACCAACGATGAGCTGGTGGCTGCGTCGTACCGGCACCAGGCGATCCACAAGCTGGGTTTGAAGAAGAAAGAAGCCGAGGCGCTGTCTGACGACGAGCTCAAGCTCCGGCTGTTCCGCCAGTGGGTGCAGGAGGATGCGTGGGTCGAGGAGAAGAAGGCGCAGCAGATGTCGCTGGCGCAGTGCGTGGAGACGCTGGATAGGCTGCCCGAGTACCTCAATCACCACCTCGCGGCTTGGGAGAACGTCGAGCAGATGGGCGGGCTGCACATCATCGGCACGGAGCGTCACGAGTCCCGCCGCATCGACAATCAGCTCCGCGGCCGCGCGGGCCGGCAGGGCGACAAGGGCAGCTCGCGGTTCTTCATCAGCCTCGAAGACGACCTCATGAAGATGTTCGCGGGCAAGACCACGATGACCGCGCTGTCCAAGCTCGGCAGGAAAGAGGGCGACGCGATTGAGCACCGCTGGGTCACCAAGTCGGTCGAGCGGGCGCAGAAGAAGGTGGAGGAGCGCAACTATGAGATACGCAAGAGCCTGCTGGAATACGACGAGGTCATGGAGTTTCAGCGGAATACGTTCTACGGCATCCGGCAGGATGTGCTCGAAGGCCGCAACATCACGGGCCTGATCTTCGAGTACATCGAGGCGTCGGCCGCGGACGCGGTGTCGCTTTACCTGTCGCCTGATTACACCCAGACGCAGGTCGCCGAGTGGGTGCGGACCACGCTGGATGTGAGCATCGAGCCAAGCCGGCTGCCGCTGGATGATGTGGATGAGCTCATGGCTGTGATCCGTCGGAATGCGGGCGGCGAGATGCAGCAGGTGATCGACGTGACGCTCGGTGAGTACATGTCCAACGACATGCCCCCCGATGAGTGGGACCTCAAGGGCTTGTCGCAGTGGGCGATGTCGCGGTTCTCTGTGGACCTTAAGCAGAATCGTCTGCGGGACATGACGGTTACCGACGTCTCGCGCATGCTCCGGGAGGCGGCGCTCGAGCAGATCGAGAAGAAGGACCTGACAGGCCTTTCCAAGTTCCTCGACCCCCACTACGGCCCGATCCAGCTCGCGGAGTGGGTGGCGCAGAAGTTCGACCTCAAGCTCGACCCGACAGAGCTGGCGGGCATGCAAGTCGAAGCGGCGACCGAGATGATTGTCAAAGAGGCGCGTGCGGCCTACGACCAACGCGAGCTGCGCTACCCCGTCGAGTTCATCATGGACATCATCGTCCAGGGCGCGCAGCAGGACCAGAACTGGGCGATCGAGCAGTTCATCGGCTACGCGAAGCAGCGCTACAACCGTGAGATCACCGTCGAAGAAGTCAACGGCAAGACCACCAAGGACCTATTCGACCTACTGCTTGAGGAGCACAAGGCCTGGGTGCGTGGCGGCAAGCTGGAGGCGGAGGCGCAGGCCAAAGCGACCGAACTGGGCAACGATCCGAAGGCGCTCGCTGTTTGGATTCGCAACCGCTTTGGTGTCGAGCTGACGCCGGACCAGGTGGAGGAGGCCCCGCACAAGAAGGAACTCATCGTTGCGAAGGGGCTCGAAGCGTTCCGTGGCGAGTTGACGCGCCTCGAGCGCTTTGTGCTGCTGCAGATTCTTGACCAGGCGTGGAAGGACCACCTCTACGGCATGGACCAGCTCAAGGACTCGGTCGGGTTGCGTGGGTATGCCGAGAAGGACCCCAAGATCGAGTACAAGCGCGAGGGTGCCGCCAACTTCAAGCAGATGCGCGCCAACGTCCGCGAGCGTGTGACGGAGCTGATTTTCCGCGCCCGGCTCACACCCAACGTGCAGGTGCAAAGCGCCTACGGCCAGCAGCAGCACGCGCGTCACGACGAGGCGCGGGCCGCGGTCGGTGCTTCCGCGCCTGCGGGCGTGGGGCAAGGAGACGGCACGGCTGTGCAGCG
>JBGTLW010000375.1:0-4963 GCA_041743835.1 Phycisphaeraceae bacterium
ATCGCAGATCATCGCGGAGTCGAAGATCGACGCGGAGACGGTGCTTCGCATGGTGCGTTTGATCGACCTCAACGAATACAAGCGCAAGCAAGCCGCGCCGGGATTGAAGGTGACGGGGCGGGCGTTTGGATTCGGAAGAAGACCTGCCCCATCACCGGGCAGCCGTGGCAGCCGAAGCACGGCCATGAGCGCGTGATCCCGGTGGCGGACCCGGCGATGATCCGAGCCCTCGAGCGGCAGATGAAGCGGTCGCCTCAGCCGTGGGTATTCTGGTGCGGGGACAACTGGAAATCCAATGGCGGTCGCTGGCGCGAGGCGCGCCTGTTGACCCGGCTGCGGCGCCGCCAGAAGGAGGCCGGGATCACTCACGGTGTGCTGCATACCTTTCGGCACACGTGCTTGACTCACTTGGCGAACCAGGCCCAGATACCGATCGCCCACGTCATGATGTTTGCCGGCCACCAGGACCTCAAGGTCACTCAACGGTACCTGCACATCCAGGCGGGCGACGTGGCCTCGTCGATGGCGCAGATCCAGTACCCCTCTGCCAACCCGGTGGCACCCGAGAAGGAGGTGAAGGCCGACGGCGGCGATGTAGGCAAGAACTAGGCAACCCCCGCTAGGAGGGGGCATTCGATCTGAGCGCAACCAACACAACAACAGGAACTTACGAACCATGGGCGACGCAAACCAAAAACTACCCCCGCTACTTCTTGATTTAAAGGGACTTGCGTTGATTCGCAGGTCCCTTTTTTTGCGCGTGTCACGGGTGCCGAGGTCGAGGAGCGGTTGTGGGCCTTGCGGTTCAAGGCACGATTGCAGACAATGGCCTCCACTTTGATGGCCGCCGGGCGTAGGTTCCGGGGGCGGCGTGAAGAACTACTCTGGTCTGGCTCACGCTCGACGATATCGACCTGAGCCGACGACATGGGGGCTACGGCTTGATCCGAGTCCGGGCTAAGACGATCGACGGGAAGGTTTGGCAGCCCAAGACTCGCGTCAATCAGGCTGTGCCTATCAGCCGCGCCCCGCGCGACGACCTCGACCAATACACCCCGCCAGCTTCCGTTTATAATGAACCTATGGCAGCTTCAGTGATTCATGCTAATCCCATGTATGGTGAGATGAATTTCGACCTATGAGCATGTCCGCGAATATTGTGGTGGCACTTGGAGAAGTTTTTAAGGAACACGGCTGGCCCACGCATCGGCCAGAGAATGCACCCGAGCCAGATGCATCACTATTCAGCAGGTTTTGCAAGATGCTTGAGCGATTGAATAAAGATCAACAAGAGTTGATTCTGCAGCTAGCCCGTGATTTTCTTAAATGTCCATTAGGAGTTTACCATGAACTGTTTGACTCCGCCGCAGGAAAACTGTCACCTTCAGATCTTGGAGTTGGTGCCGATGTCATATTCCTGCCATTGAAGAAATTTTCGGACGCAGGGCTTGCCAAAAGTGGCTCTTGCGTGGTCTATCTGGCTAAGCAATATGCATCGAGTCACTCCACATTTTCATGTAAGCGGAACACCTTCTATGACAACATTGAGTTGCTTGGACAGAAGCACGATGACCGCACCAACGCAACCATTGTCCTCCTTGACGACTATGTCGGGACTGGCAGAACGGCCACTACCGCCCTTGAAGAATTCGATAAGTGGCGACGCCAAGATGACACTGTTATAGTCATGACCCTGGTATCACTGAAGACAGGATACGACGCTGTCGCCGACAAAGGCGTCAAAATTGTAGCCTCGCATATTCGGCCACAAGGTCTAACTGGATCCACACGAATTGCAAACAAACAAAATGCGATCCATCTTATGGAGTCGATCGAGCAACTGCTTTCGGTACCGAGTGGCTACTCATTCGGCTTCCAGCGTTCCGAAGGCCTCGAGTCTATGATTCGCACACCCAACAATACGTTTCCAGTTTTCTGGGTTGACAAGATGGCGAATGGCAAAGATTGGCCCGCCCCATTCCCCCGAGCACGATGAATAGCAATAGTATTAGCAAACGCATGTTTATGGTATTAGAAGCGATCCGGATGGGGCGCGATGTTGTGCACTTGAATCGTGCGGGCATCGAGTACCACCAACTTCTTCAATGCATCGACGATGGCAAGGGGCAGGGGTGGATTAAAGTGGAAGGCAATGCCATTGAGCTCACAAGCGCAGGTAAAGTTGTATTAGATTTGACTCGCGAGCGCAAGAAGTATGGCGGACCCTCCACATGGATATCGCCGAAGGAGTCGGCGTCGATTAAACCGTTGGCATCAAATATGATTTACCTGCCCTCGAATAAATGGCGTTCGGATTGAGGCATGCGTTGGATTTCTAGAGTCGTGCAACTCCGGTTGCAGGGGCGGCGAGTCGCCGTCCTGAAGAGAACCTGCTTTCAAGCCCGGCATGACCGGGCGAAAGCTTCGACCGAGCGAACCTTTCGCCCGGTCATGCCAGGCACATGTGCCGCCGACTTTCGCGTGCAGTAGCTCGCGAAAGTCGGGATCCACGAGGATTTGTAGAAACTAACCATGCCTCGATCCAACGCCATATATTCACAGAGAATAAAGCATTGGCGGTCATACACCAGGCAATTTAGGAGGGTCGCACTAACGGAAGAGCGATCAGAGGAATTTATCTCCAATTGCTTGGCATATGCAAGGCGCCTCATCATCAGCGGGTTCCCGGTGATCTATGACCAACTACACCTGTCGAAGCTGGTTGGGGTCGATCAAGAATATTTGAGGGCAGTTTCAAACTGTGCCGAACCCTTCTATCACTGCTACGCAATAGGAAAGAGGTCGGGCAGTCCACGTGACATATCAGCACCTATGCCAACGCTCATGGCAGTCCAGCGATGGATGCTTGATAATATACTTATTAATATTCCGGCGACAGCCTACTCCAAAGCCTACGGGGACGGTTGCTCGATCCGGGATAATGCAAGATTTCACCTTCGACAGAAAGTGGTGTTGCTTGTCGATATCGCAGACTTCTTTCCTTCGATCAAGTTGAAGCATGTAAACCGTCTGTTTCGCGACATAGGCTATCGCAAGGATGTCGCTGCAATGCTGTCCGGTATCGCGACACTCAAAGGCTGCTTGCCGCAAGGTGCACCAACGAGTCCACACATCGCAAATCTTGTTTGCAGGCGCATCGATGCCCGAATCGCTGGATTCTGTATTCCTCGTAAAATTCGGTTTACTCGATACGCAGATGATATTGCGATTTCTGGAGATTTTGACCCGGCGGCACTGATTCCCTTTATCTGTAAAGTTTTAGGAGATGAAGGGTTTTCTATGGCGACAAGGAAGACTCGGGTGAGATATCCTCACCAACGACAATGTGTGACTGGTGTGATTGTCAATTCACATAGGCAGGTCGACCGAAGCGTTCGTCGCCGCTTGCGACAGGAGGCGTATTATATTTCTAGGTACGGCCTAGTAGATCATATGCAGCATTGTGGCATCAACCAAAGCAATTATCGGCAACATCTCGGCGGAAAGGCCAATCACGTGCGGTTCATAAATCCGGCGGACCGAGACGCGTGCACAACCCTCCGTGTATTGCAGTCAATTGCTCACGAACATAGCGACTACGGTACGGACGATGACACACAGGGGTAGTCAAGGTCTACAGGTGGCGAGTCAGTTCAAAGAAAGTAAACAACCCGCCCCGGCGGACTTGCATCTCCGGGGCGGCCACGGGTTCACGATCATCGGCAGGGGGTTCAGACCCGCCGGCTTGCTTCATAGGCCTCGACCTCCCTTCTGACATACCGCACGATGCCGTTGCGGCCCTCGCCCAGGCACAGACGGGACAGCCCGGCCCGGCGGGCGATGCGGTACACACTCGAACGTGAACACCGCCAACGAGCCGCCAACTCTTTCGGAGAGAAGTACAGTTCCCCCGTGCCCCCGGCCCCGCCCCCGGAAGCTTTCACAGCCGGCCCCAACGTCAAAGCATAACTGGAAGGATCAAGTTTGAGACAAAATGTCTAAACTCCCCTTGACTTTTGGCCGACTACTAGACAAAATGTCTATGTGCGGGTGATCAGCCTTAAGCCGTTGCGGGAGTTCTGGGAGAAGCACCCCGACGCCGAGGCCCCGCTGCGGCACTGGTACCGCGTGGCGCTGGCTGCCGAATGGGAGAGCCTGCAGGACGCCCGCCAGGACTTCCCGCACGCCGACGGGGTGAGGATGGCCGGGGGCGATACGTTGACCGTGTTCAACATCGCGGGCAACAAGTACCGGCTGATCGCTCGCATCCGTTACGACTACCGCCTGCTGAACGTCCGCCAGGTGTTGACGCATGCCGAGTACGACCGGGGCAAGTGGAAGGAGTAGCACGATGGGCAAGACCAAGCACACACATGACCAGCTCCCCCGCCGCTTCGAGGAACTCGTAGCGCTGATGGTGCCGCACGCGATCAAGGATGCCGTCGATTACGACAACGTGGTCGAGATGGTGGACCGGCTCGCGGTGATCGACAAGCTCACGGCCGGGCAGGAGCACTACCTTGAAACCCTCACGCAACTGGTCGAGCACTACGACGCCGAGCACTACGCCATTGACGTCTCGCACATCACCGGCCTGGACTCGCTCAAGTATCTACTGGAGCAGAACCAGATGAACGCAACCGACTTGGCGAAGCTGCTGGGTGTTCACGCAAGCATGGGTTCGAAGATTCTCAA
Source organism: Phycisphaeraceae bacterium (assembly GCA_041743835.1). Taxonomy (GTDB): domain Bacteria; phylum Planctomycetota; class Phycisphaerae; order Phycisphaerales; family Phycisphaeraceae; genus JBGTLW01. Next base: position 4,696 of record JBGTLW010000375.1, read on the forward strand.
GGGCGAGCGCCAGTTGACCGCCGACCACATCCGCACGCTGGCCGAGCGCTTCAAGGTTAATGCGTCGCTGTTTCTGTAGCGTGTCGGCGGCAGGGTTGAGCACCTAACAAACTGTACCCTATTCTGTCCCAGGGTGAAGACATTTACCCCCGATCTCCACCGGTGAGTGTTTGGATGAGGTAGGTGTCTTCGAGGCCGCAGCGGAGGCGTCGGGTTTTGAGGCTGGTGCGTTTGGCTTTGAGCTTGGTGCTGGCCTTGGGGGTCGAGC
>JBGTLW010000376.1:0-4816 GCA_041743835.1 Phycisphaeraceae bacterium
GACCGCGAATCGGTCCGACAAAGCGATCACCGGGCTGGGCTGGTCGGCGGTCAGTTTCGGCAGCGCGTTGCGTAAGGCCTGGGGGTACTGGGGGTCGGCAGGGCTGATGGGTGAGAGCAGGCCGCCCTGTGCTGCGCTGGCGTCGATCGAGTGCATGGCCGCGAGGTCCGCGAAGGCTTCGCCATGAACCGCCCGCTCCCGCAACCGGGCGGCATCCTGAGCCGACTGGCTCACGATCAGGCGGACGCGGTATTTCGGGCCATAACGCAGCAGATACGCCTGCTTGAGGGCCGCCTCGGTCACCTCGACCTGGCCGTCGATCAGCATCCGCAACCCCGCGTTTCGCCGCAGGAGTGCCTCGAACCGCACCGGACCCAGGCCACGGATACTGCGCAGCTCCTCCAGCAGGCGGGCGGCGGTGTCGGGGTCGTCGGACTGCGTCTTAAGGATGATGGCCCTCTCATCAGCCAGGGCCTGGGCGTCCACGACGAGCCCGCGTTGGCTTAGCCGGGCGGCTATCCGCTGGTCCAGGATCAGGTCGGCCAGGACCTCCCCCCCCGCCGCCTCGTACAGGATTGGCATCAGATCGTCGGATGTCACCGCCTTGGCGTTGACATAGGCGACCGGGCGGGCGGAGCGTGGCACCAACTCTCGACCACTGCCGGGCGATTGAGCCGATACACTGGTCGTCGGCGTGTTTTTTTTCGCCGACTGGCAACCTGCAAGGCATGCCAGGACAATAAGCGGTAGAGCGGCAAGTCGGATCATCTGCTTCACGCTAGGAAGCTGGTCGATTCTGGTCAACCATCCCCCCGACCCCCGCCAAGGCCCGGAGCCCCGTATGACCGACACACAGTCCACCTCGCAAACCGCACCCGACACCGCAGACGCCCCAGCCACCCCGGAAGCCCTGGGGGCCGGCACGGGGGCTGGGGGCAAGCTGGTGCTGTGCCCGTACTGCGGGGCCAACCAGCGCGGGGGCGAGCGGTGCGGCACCTGTGGCGGGCTCTTCGAGCCCCTGAGCCAGAAGGCCACCCAGATCGCGATGGGCCCCTGGTATCTGCGGGACAGAACCAACCCGTTTAGGCCCGGCTGCAGCTACGAAGTTCTGTCCCAGATGGTGAAGTCGGGCCGGATCAAGCCGACTACTGTGGTCCGCGGCCCCACGACCCGCCAATTCTGGTCCGTGGCACGTAACGTCGAGGGCATCGCCCACCTGCTGGGCTACTGCCACAGTTGTCACGCGCATGTTCGGCCGACAGATGCGAGCTGTGAAAGCTGCGGGGCTGGATTCAAAGCGATCGAATCGCGGGACGAATTGGGCCTGCGGTATCGCACCAAGGCGGAGGTTCTCAAGGCCCGTGAGGAGCTGCAATCAGAGATCGACGAGGCCGTTACCGGCACCCCCCGCCGCAAGCCCCGCAGCCGGCCACCCACCGCAAAGCTCGCGGTCGGCTCGAAGCCCGGCCGATCTGCCGACCTGCTTGATGATGGCCTTGACGCGGACGGCAAACCAACCGCACGGGCGGGGCACGACGGGCAGACGCTCGACTTCTCCCCCAGCGACAAGGCCGACGGCAGCGGGACGGGTCTTAGCACCTTCGATGAGTCGGGGGACGGTGGATCCGCAGCCGCTGTGGGCGGTGGCATCAGCGGCACGACCATCGCCCTGTCGGTACTGATCGCGCTGAACATCCTGTCGATGGGCGGGCTGGCGTTGTTGTACGTCTGGACGCAACGGGGCTAGGATGCGGGGTCACTTAATTTGCCCCAAGCCGGAACCATTGCCCCGTGACCGACCGCCTTTACATGGACAACGCCGCGACCAGCTTCCCCAAGCCGGCCACGGTGCTGCGTGCGATGACCGATTACGCCTCGCGTCTGGGGGCGTCGCCGGGACGTGGGGCATACGCCGAGGCCCGTGAAGCAGGCCAACTCCTCGTCCAGTGCCGGCAGCGCATCAACACTCTGATCCACGGCCAGGACCCCGACCACGTCGTCTTCACGCTCAACACCTCGGACGCGCTGAACATCGCCATCCGAGGCATCGCGCTGGCACAGCCCGCCCAGCCCTGCCACCTCATCACGACCGATCTGGACCACAACTCGGTCCTTCGGCCGTTCAACGCACTTGCCGCCAGACACCCGCACGTCACTCAGACCAAAGTCGCCTGCGACCCGGCCACCGGGCTGGTGGACCCGGCCGATATCGCCGCAGCCATCACCCCAGAGACCCGGCTGATCGCCGTTGTCCATGGCTCCAATGTCACCGGCACACTCCAGCCGATCGCACACATCGGAGCCCTCGCCCGGCAACACGACATCCCGTTCCTCGTGGATGCGGCGCAGACCTGTGGCCATGTCCCGCTCGATGTGCAGAAAGACCACATCGACCTGCTTGCCGCGCCGGGTCACAAGGGCCTGCTCGGGCCGTTGGGCACGGGGTTCCTCTACATCCGGCCCGGCATCGAAGAGCGCATGGTGACGACCCGCGAGGGCGGCACCGGCTCCATCTCCGAGCAGGACACCCAGCCGACGTTCATGCCCGACCGGTTTGAGCCGGGCAGCCACAACGCGATCGGGCTCATCGGGCTTGGCGAGGGGGTCCAGTGGATCCTCGACCGCGGGATCGACAGCCTCTGGCGGGATGAGCAGGGCTTGATCGCGCTATTCCTCGAAGGCATCGCCGGGCTTGAGGGCTTGACGCTGTATGGGCCACCCACCGCTGCGGATCGCTGCGGGGTTTTCTCGGTGCGGTTGCGGGGTTACGACGACCCCAACGCGCTGGCGGATCGGCTGGAGCAGGACTTTGGCATCCTCACGCGGGCGGGCATCCACTGCGCCCCACACGCTCACCGCACGATCGACACGCACACCCGCGGCGGGACCACACGGTTCAGCCTCGGGCCGTTCCACACCCCCGACGATGTGCGTCGTGCCACCGGTGCTTTGAAATCGCTATGCCACGAGGCGATGCCCGCAGCCCGCTGAGCGTCGCAGAGGCCCGGGTGCCATGGTCAAGCGTAGCGCAGGCCATGAATGATGCGAGATGGGTGTCATGCATGGCCTGCCTCGCGGCGCTCGTTGACCATGGCACCCCTTCTCATACTCTCATACAAGTTCTAAGCGTCAGATGAGCATTACAGTGGCTCAGGCGAGCATCCCGGCTTGCCGGGCATAGTCGAAGACGCCCCCGGCTTCGATGATCGGCGCCACGTCACCCAGGCCGTTGAGTTTCCACGTGTTGCCCGTGGTCTGGTTGGTGAGGGTGCTGGTGTCCAGGTCAATGGTGACGGTGTCGCCGGTCTTGATCTGTTCGATGAGGCGTGCGTCGCACTCCGCGGGCAGCACGTAGCCGCCGTTGACGCAGTTGCGGAAGAAAATCCGGGCGTAGAACTCAGCCACCACGGCCTTCACCCCGGCCTCGGCCAGCGCGAGCGGCGCGTGCTCACGCGAGCTGCCACAACCGAAATTTTTGCCGCCGATGATGATCTGATATTCAGAGGTGAACTTGCCTTCCTCCACGAAGCGCATGTTGCCCTTGGGCAGCCCGCACTGCGCGGGCGGGACCCCGATGTTGGCGTACATGCCGAAGAACTTGCGTTCCTCCGGGTCGGCGGGGTTATAGGAGAGGTACTCGGCGGGGATGATCTGGTCGGTATCGATGTCGTCCCCGAGGACGAAGGCTTTGCCGGTGATGATGGTCTGCATGGCTGGGTTCCGGTTCGTGGCAGTCTCTGTAGCCGGGAGTATAACGACGTGGTCAATCTGAGTTAGCTGCCGCCCGGCCTGCCGGCAAGCTTGTCGCGCTCGATCTGGGCACGGAGCGGGGCCATGCGGTTGGCGATCACGGGGCTGACGCTTGGGCCGAGGATATCGCGGAGGCGGTCCAGCAACGCCCCGGCCTGGTCGATGCGGTCGGCCTTGACGTGGCGGTCCACCGCGTCAATCACGCTGCCTACCATCGGGTCATCCGTGGCGTTGGGTCGCAAGCCCCCATTCCCGTTGCCCAGCAGGGCAAGGAGGGTCTTGATCGCATTCTGGTCTTCGCCCGTCAGCAGGTAGGCCTCAATCAGGCCACGGTCGCGGGTGTCCTTCTGCGAACGGCTCAGCGCGTCATTGCGGGGGATCAGTCGCTCGTAATCCGCCGCAGCCAGCGCCGCATTGCCCATCTGCATCCGCAGCGCAGCGCGTCGAAGCACGACATCCACCCAGCCCTCCGGCGGCTGCTGAGCCGTGGCAAACGCGTCGATGTTCGCGCTGTACACCGCGTCGAGCAGCTCCACCGATTCGTTGCGGTTGATCAGAATGTCAGCCGCCTTGAGCACCGAGCCCGAGTCGATCCGGCCGGCCACCGCAGCCAACGCACGCTCCCACTGCGCCGCGGCCTGGTCCTGCTCGGGGCGGTTGGGCGTCAAGGCCAGCAGCGTCCAGGGGTCGTCACCCCGACGGATCGCCGCCGCGATGACGATCGGCTGGATCACCGGGTCCGCGGCACGCTCGGCCAGAATCTTCAGCGACCGATCCGACCCAGCCCACGCCCGGGCCGCAGCCTCGCGGATGGGAGCCTCGCGGTGATCAACCCAACCGGCGATCCGGTTCCAGTCGTCATCATCGCCAATCGCTGCAAGCAGCGCGATCTCCGGCGGCGCGGGGGTATCGACTTCGCTTAGCGCCCGGCGGAGCTGCTGCCTGGCCCGGTCTGCCTGACGGCGGGTGAGCTGGTCCGTGCGGTGCATGGAGGCGAGCGCCCCGGCCGCATCAGCACGCAGCTCTGGCCTTGACAGCAGCGCCAACGCGGCGTCCGCAGCGACTG
>JBGTLW010000377.1:0-1637 GCA_041743835.1 Phycisphaeraceae bacterium
CAGGTAGCACGCGGGCTGGTCGCGGATCGCGCCGTGGACCGCTACGTCGGCCGAGACGCATCGGCCGCTGGCCCACAGGTTGGTCCACCCGCGCGGGACGAGGATGCCGTACGGCAGGCCGTAGGACTCGCCCGCGGCACAGCGGTCGCGCTTCTCGTAGCTCTCGTAGTACCGCGTGTATTCCTCGGGCGTCAGGTCGTACACGTGGATGTCCACAGCCTTGTTGTACACCGCGATCTGGTCGTCGAAGTGACGGCGGGCCAGAAAGTCTTCGTAGTTCACCTGGTACTCGCCCTCGACGCTGCGAGACTCGCGCACCCCCATCAGCGAGGCCGTGCTCACCAGCTCCAGGTTCTCGCAGCCCGGCACATACTTGCGGTAGAACGCGGCGTACTCGGCCGCGAGCGTTCGGCCCTTGACGTAGCCGTTGGTGAGACTGCGGACATCCACCGCGTTCATGTTGAACAGGTGCCCCGCGTTCTGAATGCCGTAGCTTTCCTGGCTGCGGAACAGGCCCGGCACGTGGCGGTCCGGCTGGGAGAAGAAGCCGTCGTCCACCGCCTGCTCCACGTACTTCTGCTGGTCGCGGAAGCGGGACCAATCGATGTTGGCGCACAGGCCACACAGCGTCGGCGGCATGATCTTGGGCGTATCGCGGCCGGCCTCGCGGTATGTGGCGTCGCACAGGTCGGCCAGCACCGCGTCGCCCGTGGCGTCGATGAACGCCTTGGCGGGGACGTAACGCAGGCCCTCGATGTGGTGGATGACCACGCCGTTGACCGTCTTGCGCGCGCGATCCACGTCGGCCTCGATCAGCCGGGTACACAGCAGCAGATCGACGCCAGCCTCCAGCACCAGCCGATCGAGCAGACACTTGAGCACTTCGACCGAGTAGCCAAACCCGCCGCCGAGACGGTTGGGGAAACTATCGAGGTCGATCGAGGCACGGATGCCCCCCGCATCGCGCAGCGCGAGCACGATCTCCCAGAAGAGCCCCTTGGTCAGCACGCGGTGGCCATCGGACAGGCTGTACCAGTTGGCGACCAGCCCATTGGTGCCCATGCCACCGAGCGCGCCGGTCGCTTCGACGAGCAGAACTTTAGCGCCCGCCCGCCCCGCCGCCACCGCCGCCGCCACGCCAGAAGGCCCACCCCCCGCGACGACGAGGTCATAAGGTTGTTCAGCAGGGACCTGGCGGGTGAGGGTGTGGGTGTGCATGGTGGTCTTACCATAAAGAAAAAGTGCCAGGGATGCCTGTAGGGTAATCTGATTAACCGCTAAGGTGCCAAGGTCACGAAGGAAGGCCTTCTTGCAAAGGCTCACAATGTATTGACTTGGCGCTCTTCGCGTCTAGGCGGTGCATACTGTTTCAGGATTGTTCAGAGTACCCGGATGGATTTCCCTTGACAGCGCTGTCACAATTCACGGATGCCAGATACCGATCGCGCGCTTTGGGTTAAGACGTTGACGCGGGTTGTCATGCCGGTGCTGGTCGCGGCGGACAGGCGGTTGCTGCACCATGACATGAAGCTGGAGGCTCATCGGCCGGGGGAGCGGCAGCCGTTTGCGATGCTGGAGGCGGTGGGCCGGACGCTGGTGGGGCTCGCGCCCTGGCTGGCGTGCCCGGGCGTGTCGCC
>JBGTLW010000378.1:0-7479 GCA_041743835.1 Phycisphaeraceae bacterium
GAGCGTGTCGATGACCTGCTGGGCCTCGGTGACGCGGCGTTGGAAGCGGGTCTGGTCGGAGGTTTCCTGAGCGGCCGACGCGAGGCTGTCATCGAGCACGAGGTGGACGACGCGGCCGGTGTTGTCCAGCCCGCCTGTGAGCGAGCCTGCGCAGCCCGTGAGCACAGGGCCGGACAGCGCCAGCCCCAGCAGCAGCGCGATCAGGCACCGCACCGCGAGCAGCAGCCAGTTCTCCAGGCGGAGCTTGTTTTTCTGTTGTCGGTAGGCGATTTCCAGGAAGCGCATCGCCCCCCATCGCACGGGCTGCCGCCGCATCCGCGAGAGGATGTGGATGGCGATCGGTATCCCCACCGCCGCCGCGCCGCCCATCGCGAGCATCGGAGCGGTGAGACCAACGGCGAGCAGGGGTGTTGTTAACCACAAAGGCACAAAGGTCACCAAGTAAGAGTTAAAGGACGATCCGACGGATGCCGTCTTTGACCACGGGGACGTTGAAGTTGATGAGTAAGCCCAGGCGAAGGTTGAGAGCTTTGAGGTACGAGATCACCTGTGCGTGAAAAACCGGATGCACTTCATTGACCGCCTTCAGTTCCACCACTAAGCAATCTTCGACAAGCAAGTCGATAAAGCCCTCGCCGACTAAGGCATCTCGGTATCTCACGTGGACCGGAGCTTGCCGTTGGTGCCGTACTCCCAGATGGTGCAACTCGACAGCCATGGCCGCCTCGTACACCGATTCAAGGAATCCCGGCCCAAGTGCCCGGTGAACAGCGATGGCCGCGCCAATGACCCGATGCGCAAGCGCTTCGACCTCCGCCGCCACAGCTTCGTGCCCTTCGTGTCTTTGTGGTTGAACTGGTTGACTGTTCATCGCGAGATCATCGCCTCGCGTCTGGCGAGGAAGTGGGACAGTGCCGGGCCCAGGGGGTCGCTGCTGTTGAGCAGGACGTGGTCGAAGCGGTGCTTGCGTGCGGCCTTCTCGACCGCGCGGAGGTGGCTGTTCATCACATCCAGGTAGGCCTTGCGCAGCGACGCGGGGTCCAGCGGCAGGCGTCCCTCGGCCTCAAGGCCGATGAAGTCGCTCGCGGTGCGGAAGGGGAACGTCAGCTCCGCGTCGTCCATCACCTGCATGAGGATCACGTCGTGTCGGCGGTACGCCAGCCGCGCCAGCCCGGAGGACAGGTGCTCGGGGTCGTCGAACAGGTCGCTGATGACGCAGATCAGCGAGCGGTGGTGCAGGCGGGCGTTGACTTCGTCGAACAGCCGGAGCAGGTCGGTGCGGCCGTCGCGTCCCTCGGCGCTGAGCGCCTGGCCGGCGGGCATGGCTGTGTTGGTGTCGTCCACGTCCAGCTCCGCGGCGGTGAGGACGTTGACGATGTCGCGCCAGTGGCCACGGTTGTTGGATAGCCGGGTCGCGCGTTTGCTGGATGCGGAGAAGGTGGTGAGCGAGACGCGGTCCTGCTGCTGGAGCGCGATGAATGCCATCGCGGCAGCCGTCGCTGCGGCATGGTCGAACTTGCGCCAGGAGGAGCCTTTGGGTTGCGCGGGGGGGGCGTCTTTGGCCTGCGATTTTGCGGCCCTGCCCTTGACGGCCGGCTCGCTGCCGTAGGCCATGGACCCCGAGACATCGACGAGGATCGCCAGGTCGAGGTTGGTTTCCTTGAGGTATTGCTTGAGGTAGAGCTTGTCGGTCTTGCCGAACACCTTCCAGTCGAGGAACCGCGTGTCGTCGCCGGGCGTGTATTGCCGGTGCTGCGCGAACTCGACGGAGAACCCCTGCATCGGCGAGCGGTGCATCCCGGTCATCAGGCCTTCGACGATCATGCGTGCGCGCAGATCGATATTCCCGACCGCGGCCAGCGTCTTGGGGTCCAGGTATGACGTATTAGCTGGGGCGGTGGTGGGGGGCATGGGTTATCGACTGTTTCGCTGGGCAAAAACCCAGCCGGTAGTACGGTCAAAGACAACAGTGAGTCCGGCGTCGGCATCAGGGAGTTCGTTGCCTTCGGTATAAACGAGCCCGTCAGTGATGGCATATACACCGCTTGTCGTGAGGCTCGCCCCAGCGATATCGGGGAATGTGTCGTGTCGAGACACATAGGTCGTGCCTTCTACGGGCACCGGCTTCCATTGATTGGCGTTACACCACGCCACGAACGAATCCTCGTCGATACGAAACTCAATAAGTTCGGAAGGACTCACTCCCTTCGACACATGGTTCACACTGACCGCGTTGGAGGGGATTTGAGGATAAAAAGATACATCCGCTGGCGTTACCCCTATCTGCACTTTTGGGATCGTGGCCGAAAAAGTGAACGCAACAAGCAGCGATGCGCCCATGATGGCACTTGTCACAAGCAGATATTTTGTAAGACGACGGTTTATCACGAATGTATTAACTGGCTGGTATTACGCCGCCTCGTATTTCTCAATTGCTGCCGCGGACAGGGTGACCGGGACGAACCAGCTCTTGTCATAGAGGTAATCTTCCCCGGTTTCATCGACAACCCGCAGGTCGTGGTCACGGTCATTGGGTTCTGCGGGCAGGACGCGGTAGAGCTTTCCCTTGATGACGCTCAAGTCGTTGCCCTTGTTGCTGACGCAGAGCACATATTGATGGGTGGCTGCTAATTCACTCATGGCGTCGTTTCACTTTAAGGAGTCGCTTGCCTATGCCGTGGGCCTCGTACCAGTGTATTTCAGCGAGGTAGATTTCCCCATAATCATCTTCGATGCGGGCGATGCCTTTGAGCTTGCGCCATCGGCCCTCGCCATATAATCTAGTCAATCGATGCAGTTCACGGATGCCCGTTCCTGACGCGATTTCCTCTACTTTCTCAATGGCTGAGAGCACACGCTCGACCCGTCTCACCTAAGCACCGCTTCCGCTTGGCGGTCGTGGGCGTTCTCGACTTTGATCGTGCTGATGAGCTGGTCCACGATGTCGTCGGTGGTGATGCCGTCGGCCTCGGCAGCGAAGTTGAGCAGCAGGCGGTGACGCAGCACGGGCGCAGCCACCGCGCGGATGTCCTCGGGGTCCACGTGGGTGCGGCCATGGAGGATCGCGTGGGCCTTGCCACCGAGGATCAGGTACTGGCTGGCGCGCGGGCCGGCACCCATGTTCACGTAGTCCCGCACGAAGTCCGGCCGGGTGTCCGCCGCGCCCTTGTGAGGCACACGCGTTGTCCGAACAAGACGCATCGCGTAGCGGATCACGTGGTCGGCCACGGGCACGTCACGCACCAGGTCCTGGATCTGCATCACCTTGTCGCCCGAGAGCACCGGCTCAGCCTCGAGCTTGGCACGCACCGTCGTGCGCTTCACGATCTCCAGTTCGTCGGCCTCGGTCGGGTAGTCCACCTTGATGTTGAACATGAACCGGTCAAGCTGGGCCTCGGGCAGCGGGTACGTGCCCTCCTGCTCAATCGGGTTCTGCGTCGCCAGCACGAAGAATGGCTTAGGGAGCATGTGACGCATCCCGCCCGCCGTGACGTGACGCTCCTGCATCGCTTCGAGCAGAGCCGCCTGCGTCTTGGGCGGGGTGCGGTTGATCTCGTCGGCGAGCACGATGTTGGCGAAGATCGGGCCTTTCACAAACCGCAGCTCGCGGTGCCCGGTGGTTTTGTTTTCTTCGATCACCTCGGTGCCGGTGATGTCCGAGGGCATGAGGTCGGGGGTGAACTGGATGCGGTTGAAGTGCAGGCTCAGGGTCTTGGCGATGGTGGAGACCAGCAGCGTCTTGGCCAGCCCCGGCACGCCGACGAGCAGCGCGTGGTTCTGGGTGAACAGGGCCATGAACACCTGGTCGATGACCTGGTCCTGCCCGACGACGATCTTGGCGACCTGCTCACGGAGCTTGGTGGACGCGTCACGGATCTCCGCCAGCAACTCCTGAGGCGCTTCGGCGGGGCTGCTGGGGTCGTTTCCGGGGGTGTTTCCGGGGGTGGTGTCGGACATGCGTGTGGTTCTCGCGGGGTGGACAATGCGGGGGCAGTTCCGGGGCGGCGGGCAACCGCCGACCCCTTTGCATGGTACACGCACCACTCCCCGCAGATTGTTCACCCCCGGAACCCCCTCCCCGTTTAGCGGCGGGCGTCCGCCCGCCGTCTCCCCTACCTCCGCCCACCGTCTCCCCCCTCCCCCCTCCCGCAATCCCACCATCGGACCCCAACCCGCGTCCCGCCCCCGTCCACCCCACCCCCCGCGTCTCAAATCCCCGTCTCAAACCCATAAATCGAGTCCGCCCCCCATGTGTCGTCGAGGTTCGCGGCCGGGGCCCCGGCCGGGGTGTCGAAGGTGGGTTGGGTTTGCGGGCGGGCGGTGACGTGGCCATCGAGCATGGCCGTGTTTGCGTTGCCCCGGTGCCGAAAGTGCCCGAAGCCGGTGAACCAGGCGGGGATTTTGTTGTGCTGGACGTAGTGCGGCTCGTAGAAGGCGTTTTGGCCGTTGATCTTGTTGAGGCCATCGATATGGACCGCGTCGGCAAAGGCAAAGACGCGTGTGGGCTGCCGGGCGTCGGCCAGGCGTTTGGACGGGAGTTTTTTGTACGCCAGGGGCGCAAGGCTCTCGTTGTAACCGAAGTGCGCGGAGGACTGTACGAACTTGGGGAAGAATCGCGGGTCGTTGTGCGCGAAGTCCGGGCAGTGGAGTTGGGCGACCAGGTCCCCGCCGAAGTAGGGCGCGAGGGGGCTTTTGGTGGTGTCCATCGGGCGGTGCATGGCTGTGGGCGATCCGGGTCCGCCCGCTTCGAGGCCGAACCACCACAGGGCCCGGTTGGGCGCGGTGAGCCTTTGCATGTTGGGCACGAATTGCCCGCGGTGGTCGTGGGTGTAGGTGTGCAGGGCGGTGGTGGTTTGGCGTTGGTTGCTCATGCAGACCGTGGCGCGGGCTGTGCCCCGGACCGCCCCGAGCACCGGGAGCAGGATGCCCACGAGCAGGGCGATGATGCTGATGACGACGAGGAGCTCGATGAGGCTAAAGGCGCGGCACGCGCGCGGAATGGTTGGGGCGGGCGGGGGGGAGGCCGAGGGATGGCAATCCCTCGGCTTTGGGCCGCCGCGCGGTGTTGCGTGTGGTTGTGTTGGGTTGCCGGTCATCTCAGCGTCGGCGGCGGGTCCAGACTAGCGCACCGAGCACCACCAAGAACGCAGCGGACGCGGGCTCGGGGACTGCGATCGGTTCGCCGGGCGCGTTGCCGTTGAACCCCCACCCGTCCCACGAGCCATCGAACAGTACATGGTCGATGAAGCCCAAGCCGGAGAAGCCCCACGACCCGCCGTTGTACGGCTCACCTGTGAGCGTGCCGAAGTCGGGGTTGGGCGACATCTCGAAGTTCGGCGGCGGGCCGAAGAGATATTCGTTGTTGTCGATATTGACGAAGTATCCCCAGTAGTTGGTGAACCATCCCTCGGCATAGCTGTCGTCTGGGTCGGCTGGTGAGCCGGTGTCGCTGCTGCCTGGGGTGAGCGTGAAGCCGTCGCCGTCGCGGTCCAGCCCGATGCCATAGATCGAGTTGGGCCCGCCGGTGCCATCGCCTGCGGTGTTGGCTGGGTCGGTGTCGCCGCGATAGACGACCAGGCGTGGGTCCGCGTCCGCGATGGCGGTGATCATGTCTTCGCCGGTGGCTGCGCCATCCCATCGGTAGCCGTAGGCCACGGCATCTTTGCCGTCGTGCCAGTCGATGACCAGTGCCGAGCGGTTGGCGCCCGAGCCGACCCAGTAGGTGATGTCGTCGAAGGTGAAGGCCGCGTGCGCAGAAGTGACGCCAAGCGGGGCTACGGTGGACAGGGCCAGGGTCAGAGCGGTGGTGAGAAAGGCTGTGGAAGCGGTGGAGCGTAGGTGCATATCAAGCTGCTTTCCGCCCTGATTCGCGCAGGGCACCCCGAGGTCATGAAGAAGATTTCATGTCCACGCGAAAGCTCAGGCGAGCGCAAGTTCATCGGTCGGGGGGCCGGTGTGCGGGTTGTTGCCTGAGCGTCCCATTCGCGGGGACGAACTCGGCACTCCGAGGCAGGTCTTCCGGCTCTGGGTGTGTTGTCTGACCCGCCTTCCCGTCATCAGCCCGTTGCGGGCCCGACAGTGGCACATGGATCAGACGCAGGCCCGTGAATGCCGGCCCTCAACCGGCGTTCCTGACACGGGCCACCCATCACGGCGGCGCGTCCGCGGGAGAGTCCCTTTGCCCAGCCTGGCCCGACCCCCAATGGGTCGGCGGATTGCTCCGATCAGGCCGGGAAGAGGTCACTCCACTTCCCTTTTCACGCAGCCAACCCGGTTACCCGAGCAGGCCACGCACCTTTGAGTGTCAAGCGCAGACTAACACCCCCACCCCCACCCCGCAACCCCAAAGCCGAGGGATCGCCATCCCTCGGCCTCACTCCGCGCTTTGCCATCGGAATTGACCGTCGCTATACTGCGGAATCGGTGAAAAGCGGCTGGCAAGCTGGCCGCTGCAAAACGACCGCGTCGGCGGACGGCCGGGGCGTGATTAAGGCTATAAATCACGCTCGAAGCTGGAATTGCATCGCGGGTGTAGCTCAGTGGTAGAGCGCTACCTTGCCAAGGTAGATGTCGTGAGTTCGAATCTCATCACCCGCTTTCGGTGTTTCAAGCCCTCGGCTCCGGGACCCATGCCAATCGATAGATTTGTGGCTAGCCAACTCGATAGGCTACGCATCTTGTCGCGAGAGCGTCCATAGCGTGTGAAATCCCGTGCAACCCCCGGAACGCCCCCGGAACGCCCCCGGAACAACCCCCGGAACGCCCCCCGGAGCACCCCCGGAGCACTCCCGGAAACTTACCAAGGTGGACAGGAGCCGTGGCGATGTTTGAACATACCTTCGGCTTCGACCCGACCTATGGCTACGACGAGGCGGCATTGCGCTCGGTCGGGGCCCCACCCGCACCGGACGACTTTGAGGCCTTCTGGCGCAGCCGATACGACGCGGCCTGTGCGATACAACCTGAGCCGGAGTTCGCGCCCGAGCCGGGCATGTCCAACGATGATGTGGAAGTCAGCGTCGTGCGCTTCTGGGCGCTTGGGCTGGATGACAAGCCCGCGATACGGGTTGGTGGTTGGCTGGTGCGGCCGCGGCGGGTGAAGGCGGTGCGTGCGGAGGTGGTGGGGCATGGCTACGGCGGGCGATCCGAGCCGGACCGCAACCCCGCGAGGCCGCCGGCGGTACGGCTGTTTGTCTGCATGCGTGGGTTCGACCTGTCCCGGCAGCCGGGCCTTCCTGATACGGCGGCGCGTCACGTGCTGCACGGCATTGACCGCCGGGACACGTACCTGCACCTGGGTTGCGCGGCCGACCTGTGGGCGGCGGTTGGGGTGCTGCACGAGCGGTTCCCCGCGTTCCGCGAGGTGACCGATTATGTCGGCGGGAGCTTCGGTGGCGGGATCGGCGCGCTGGCGATGCCGTGGGACGCCCGCGTCCGCCGGGTGGCGCTGGATGTCCCGAGCTTCGGGAACCACCCGCT
>JBGTLW010000379.1:0-3274 GCA_041743835.1 Phycisphaeraceae bacterium
TCCTGTCCACCCTGCGCGACCGCCTGCTGAGCCGATGCCTCGAAGCCAGCCGTTCCCGTTTGCCTCGGCTGCACCCGTATTGAATCACGGATTGCGTTGCCATGCAGCCACCGATCATCTTCATCCTCTGCGACCAGATGCGTTGGGACTGCCTGTCGTGCCTGGGCCATCCCGACGTCCGCACGCCCCACCTCGACGCACTGGCGGGCGATGGCGTAGTGTTCCGCAACGTTGTGACGCAATCGCCGGTTTGTGTCCCGGCGCGGGCCTGCCTGTTCACCGGTCAGTACCCGCACCAACTCGGCTGCTACAACAACAGCAGCCAACTCTGGCCCGAGCAGCCGAACATGGTGCGAGCGATTCGTGACGCGGGCTACGCCACCGTCCAGCGAGGTAAGCTTCACTTGTTCTGGCGGCACGACAATGAACTGCTGATGTCCGGGCCGATGCTCAAGCAATTCGGTTTCACCGATCCACTGGAATCGACGGGTAAGTGCAGCGAAGGCAGGCTGCGCGCCAGCGCCTACAGCGAGCACCTGCGCCGCAACGGTCTGATGGAGCGGTTCTGGGCCGATCTGCTCGCCCGCACGATTCGGCCCACCGGCACCGAGGATGCTTACGCCTCACTGCTCAACGAAGCCGATCACATCGACGCGTGGGTGATGGACCGTGGCATCGAAGCGGTCGATCAACTGGCGGACAGCAAAGAGCCATTCCTGCTCTGGCTTGGTCCACCGGGGCCGCATGATCCGTTCGATCCGCCTGAGCCGTGGGCGTCGCTCTACGCTCCCGTTGGGCTGCAATCGAAGCCGATCCGGGCCGAGTCGCCCGATCCGTTCGTACAGAAAAAGTCACACGCTCCACGCAGCACCCGTCAGGCAAGCGAGGAGGATATCCGCCGTATGCAGGCGATGTATTTCGGCAACATTAGCCTGATCGACCACAAAGTCGGGCAGTTAGTGGAGCGGCTTCGGGCGCGCGGCATCTACGATCGCAGTTACGTGATCTTCGCCTCAGACCACGGCGAGATGCTCGGCGACTTCCACCTGCGCGGCAAGGCCTGCTTCAAGCGTGCCAGCGATCAAGTTCCACTGATCATCAAGCCACCGTCTGACATCACTAGCGCCCCGCGTGGGCAGGTCAGCGAAGCACTGGTTGAGTTAATCGACCTGAACGCAACGATGATCGACATCGCCGGCGGCAGCCTCGCCGATAGCCAAGCCCGTTCGCTATTACCGCTGGTCCACGGTGAATCGACGATGCACGAACACAGGGAACGTGTCCACAGTCAAGTGGGGGGTATGGCGATGGTGCGTGATCGGCGATACAAACTGGTGCTCGGCAATGTCGTCGCGGATGGCACGCCCAGCGATTGGTGCGTGCACGCACTCTATGACCTCGAAGCGGACCCGAACGAGACCGTGAGCATAGCCGACGCGCAGCCGAACACGACCCGTCGCCTGCTACGCGAGTGGGCCGAGCCCTTCTGGCAAGACATCTCGCAACCCGGCACCAAGACGTGGGTCGATCAAGTTCCATTCAAAGCCTGGGGGCGCAACCCGGTTGTTGAACACGCCCGCGACGGCGAGTATTCGCTGTGAACGGCTCTAACCTCACCCCGAGGATGCTGATGCGCTCAGGCTATTTTACCTACCAGAACCGCCAACTAGAGCGGTAACGGATTCGCTAGGATAGTTATGATGACACGAGTCCAATCAAATGTCCTTCTAATCACGACCGATCAGCAGCGATTCGATTTTTACGACGAGGTACGCTCGCCGTTTCTTCTCACACCGCATCTCACCAAGCTGGTGCAAGGAGGGGCTGTTCGACCTGCAAGCCGACCCATGGGAAACGCGCAACCTGATCGGGGATTCCGACCAAGCCCAGAGGACTGCGCGGATGCGTCTGCAACTGATCGAATCCATGGCGGACAGCGTTCCCCCCAATTCGATCCCCAGCCAACCCCGCGACGACTGGTGGTACCGCCGGTCGTCCACTGAGCAAATCGAAGGAGTGCAAAGCTGATGCACCCAACGCTCCATCACCTGCGCGGACTCATCTTCGGCACCGGACGTTTGAAGGACCCCGAGGATGCAGATCATCTCGCGGTCGCACGTGAGGCGGCGGCGGCTGGACTCTGGTTCCATACCGCCGAGGAGTACGGCAAGGGCGCTGTCTTCGCAACACTCAAGAATGCGTTTGGGGATCGACCTGCGGCCCGGCCACGGTTGATCGCGAAGGTAGGTGGCAAGAGCGCGGACCTACTGCGACGGACGGTCGATAGCACCCTTCGCGGCCTAGGCATCGAACGGCTGGATATCGCACAGGTCTGCGGCGGGCCCGAGGCCGAGACAGCACGACCTGGCGGCGAGCTTTACGACACCATGAAACTCCTGCGCGAGCAGGGCAAGGTCGACGCCTACCTTCTCGATATATTCCACAACGGATCTACAAAAGCGATTCCGGGCGTGCGCGAACAGCTTTACGATGGCGTGATCTTCTACTGGAACGTAGTCAACCGTGAGGTAGACAACGACCTGTACGACCTGATCCAGTCGACCGGCACACCGATCGTATCGCGGCGGGGTCTGGGCGGTGGACCGGAAGCGTTCGTGGGCCCGCCCAGCCCCGAACAGGCCCGCGCGTTGCTGGACGACCTATATGCTCAATCGGGATGCAGCGACCGCATGACATTCCGCATGCGCTTCGCGCTGAACCTGCCCGGCTGCTTGGGCACGATCGCTGCCACCCAATCACCTAAACATTTGCAGCGATTGCTTTGTGATGCTGAGTTGGCTGAAGCACTGCCGGTGGAGATCCACAATGCAATCCACGCAGCGCAACGCAATTGGTTCGCCGACAAGGGGCAGGCCTGATGTGTAGCGTGCACACGACGCGTCAACTAGGACCGTCTATCAAGACGCACGACCCAGTTCTACGGGTACTGCATCAAGCAAGACAACAAAGATCTGGATACAGGTCGAATTGTTCGTTTGTAGCGGATTTGTAGCGCAGCATTGGGTTACGCTTGCGCTTCGATCCAATCGGGTTTAGTATTGACACACACGTAGTTCGAGCTATATACGGGCTTTACAGGTCGGTGGCAATTTAACATGCTGCAGCGGCAGAGAATCCCTCCCTCTCCGCTTTTCTGCGTCTTGCGTTGACTTAAGTGCTTGTCAACTAAGGCGCGGGATTCATCACGGATACAGGTCGATGTCCAACAAAAAGACCGCGCCCCTTGGCCTCAACCACGCTCAAACGGATTCAT